>CALMVM010000553.1 GCA_937873255.1 uncultured Verrucomicrobiota bacterium
TGCCGATCCTCAATTTGCTCCAGGCTTCCGAGACCGGCCAGCGCGAGCGTTGGACGCAGACGATCCTGCGCGGCGAGGACGAGGACCTGGCGGCGTTGGGCGAGGCCGCGCGCCGGACCGGCGCGCTGGCGTCGGCGGCGCAGTCCGGGCAGGAGTTGATCGAGGACGGCCTGAGCCGGCTCGAAGTGCTTCCCGACAGCCCGTACCGCGAGGCGATGGCCGACGTGGGCCGGCGGCTGGACGCGATGATCGGACAATTCGCGGAGTAGGCGGGCGCGCCGCACGGCGTGGCGCGCCGGTCGTCATCGGCATTCGTAAACAACTGTAAATCTTCGCTTCACAAACTTTGCGGGGTGCGGTACAAGGTTCGGCCTCAGACCGACTACCCACCTATGAAAAACATCCTCGCATCCCTGTTCGCCGCCGTGTTGTGCCTGTCGCTGCTGGCCGGCTGTTCCTCCAAAAAGCCGATCATCGGTAAATGGCAGGGGGACCAGGGGCAGCTCGAATTCACCGAAGACGGCAAGCTGCTGATGACCATGGGCGGCGTGTCGATCAACGCCACGTACACCCTGCCCGACGATGGCCATTTCACGATGAACATGGACCTCGGCGGCATGAAGAAGAGCGAAACCGTGGCCTACACGGTCAGCGGCGACTCGCTGACGACCGAGGACAACGGCAAGAAGGAGACGCTCAAGCGCGTCAAGTAAGGGAACCCCCGCCGACGGCGGATAAATCCGGGTTTCGTGCCGCGTCCGGGAAGTGCCCGCCACCGACCGGCCGCGAACGTGCCGGAATTCTCCGCTTCACACAAATCGCTGAATTCTGTACAAACTTCGTTCCCAGCTCCGTTACCCACCTATGAAAAACATCCTCGCATCCCTGTTCGCCGCTGTCCTGTGCCTGTCGCTGCTGGCCGGCTGTTCCTCCAAAAAGCCCATCGTGGGCAAGTGGAAAAGTGATAAAGGCCAGCTCGAATTCCAGGACGACGGCAAGCTGGTGGCGTCCATGGGCAGCATGACGATCAACGGCACCTACACCCTGCCGGACGACACCCACTTCAAGATGTCGCTCGACCTCGGCGGCAAGAAGGAAGAAAAGACCTTCGGCTACACGGTGAGCGGCGACACGCTGACCACCGACGAGGACGGCAAGAAGGACACGATGACGCGAGTCAAGTAAGGTTCGCCGACGGCGGATGGACCCGGAATCTTTCCGCATCCAGGAGGTGCTCGAAGCCGACCGGCCGCGCGAGCGCCTCGCGAGCCTCGGTGCGCACACCCTGACCAACACGGACCTCGTCGCCCTCCTGCTGGAAGGCGATGCTCCGGCGGCCGTTCACGACGACGCCGGGGCCGCCGCCGTCGACCTGACGCGGCGGCTCTTGAGCCGGTTTCGCTCGTTGCGGACGCTGGCGCGCTGCGACCCGCGCGAACTGTCGGTTGTCGAGGGGCTCTCGATGGAAAAGGCCGTCGTGCTGGCGGCGGCGTTCGAACTTGGCCGGCGCGTGGCGCGCGAGACGATTGCCAAGTTGCGCGTGGACAGCCCGGAGGTGGTCTGTCAGTTGATGGCGCAGGACCTCCGCGCGCTGACGCGGGAGTCCCTCCGTGCGTTGTTGCTCGACACGAAGTTCCAACTCATCCGCATCGAGGAGATCTCGCTGGGCAGCCTGAACGAGAGCATCGCGCATCCGAGGGAAATTTTCCGGCCGGCGATTGCGCATTCGGCGTACGCGGTGGTGTTGGTCCACAACCACCCTTCCGGCGACCCGACGCCGAGCAAAGCCGACAAGCTGTTGACGAAGAAGCTGGTGGAGGCCGGCGAAATGTTGCAGGTCGCCGTGGCCGACCACATCATCATCGGCGGCATGCAGGCGGGCAAGCCGTCGTACTACAGCTTCAAGGAAGCGGGGGCGATCCCATGATCCAGAGAAAGTGTCGTGCCGTTCCGTGCGATCCTCATGGAGATTGACACGATCACCGGACGAGTCCACGTCCGCGATCACCAACAGCTCGCGTTGGTTTTCCGCGAGTGTCGCCAAGGCGCTTTCGGCGCATTTGATCTTTCGCACCAAGAGCCTTTTCCTTGGCTGTCCATCCTCATCAACGACTCGCTGGCTTGCCTGCACTATTTTCCCGTTGAGGGGCACCCCGGTTTTCAATCGCAGGCGGGCAGCGGCCTGCCGCCGACGGCCACGGACGAAACGGTGCATTTCCTCCAATCAAGCGGCAGCGAAGGGGATAGTTTCGACCTGCCGCTCTCCGTTGCCGTGCCGGTCGAACTCGCGCTTTTGGCGGCGCAGCAATTCTTTGATACATCTGCCCTTCCGAATTGCATTCAGTGGTGGGAACTGTGACCGATTCAGCGGGGGCCTGACTGCGTTCTCAATGCTTATGAACATCCACCCCACCGCCATCATCGACCCGGAAGCACGTTTGGGCGAAGGCGTGCGTGTCGGGGCATACGCGGTCGTCGAAGGACCGGCGGAGGTCGGTGCGAATTGCGTGTTGGAGGCGCACTCGATCCTCACCGGCCGCGTGCGTCTCGGGGAAGGCGTGCGCGTCGGACACGGCGCGGTCGTCGGCGGGTGGCCGCAGGATTTCGCGTTCGACCCGGCCACGGACAGCGGCGTGGAGGTCGGGGACCGCACGCAGATCAGGGAACATTGCACGATCCATCGCGGCACCGCGCCGGGGACGGTCACGCGGCTGGGCGCGCGGTGTTTGCTCATGGCCAACGCCCACCTCGGCCACAACGCGCGGGTGGGCGACCACGTCGTCATCGCCAACGGCTCGATGCTCGGCGGGTACGTCGAGCTGGGCGAGCGCGTGTTCGTGGGCGGCGGCAGCGTGTTCCACCAGTTCGTGCGCGTGGGGCGCGGGGCGATGATCCAAGGGTTGAGCGCGTTTTCCAAGGACGTGCCGCCGTTCACCCTCGCCGCCGAACGCAACAACGTCTGGGGCCTCAACGTCGTGGGGCTGCGCCGGGGCGGTTTTTCCCCATCCGAACGCGCGGAAATCAAAGAGGCGTTCCGGCTGCTCTACGCCGCCGGGTTGAACGTCTCGCAGGCCGTCGCGGCGGCGCGGGAACGGACCTGGGGCACGGCGGCGGCGGAGTTCTGGACGTTCGTGGAAGCAGCGAAGAAGCGCGGATTGTGCGGCCTGGGTCGGTCAGCGCGGGCAGGAGAGAGTTGACGGACGGGGTTTCGGTCGGAGAGTGGCAGGCACTATGGACACCTTTGTCGTTTTCTTCGCGGACCAAGACCAGATCGCGGTGGAGGCCGACGAGTACAGCTACGACTCGGCGTTTTTGACCTTCACCCGGCACGGCGAAAAGGTGGCGGTGTTCTACGCGGGGAAAATCCTGGGCTTCGCGCGGGCGGACGCGATTGTGGACGACGAGGAGGACGGCGCGCACGGCGGCGCGGAGGACGACGACGAGGCGTTTTGAGTTGTGGGTTGTGGACGGGTGCAATCGCAACTACCCGCCTCGCCTTCCCCGACGACAGAGAGAGTTGTACGGCCCAAGCACTCGCCCACAACCCACAACCCACAACTCCTCCCCGCATTTTGCGCTTGGAGTCCCCCCGCACGGACCGCTAACGTCCTGCGCTACACATGAACATTTTCGTCACCGGGGGCGCGGGTTACATCGGCAGCATTTGCGTCGAGCAACTCCTCGACCGCGGCTTCGGGGTCACGGTGTTCGACAACCTCACCGAGGGCCACCGCCTCGCCGTCGATCCCCGCGCCGCCCTCATCGTCGGCGACCTCAACGAACCCGGAGGCATTCGCCAGGCCCTCGCCGACACGCGGCCGGACGCTGTCATGCACTTCGCCGCCAACGCGCTCGTCGGCGAGTCGATGACCAACCCCTCCAAATACTTCCGCAACAACGTCGGCGGCGGGCTGAACCTCCTCGACGCCATGGTCGCGGCGGACGTGAAACGCCTCGTCTTTTCCTCGACGTGCGCGACCTTCGGCCCGCCCGAACGCCTGCCGATGGACGAGACGCTCCCGCAGCATCCGATCAATCCATACGGCGAGAGCAAACTCATCTTCGAGCAAATCCTGCGCTGGTACGATTCCATCCACGGGCTGAAGTTCGTCGCCCTGCGGTATTTCAACGCCGCCGGGGCCACCGAGAAATTCGGCGAGGACCACCGGATCGAGACCCACCTCATCCCCAATATCCTCAAGGTCGCCCTCGGCCAGAAGGACCACGCCGAGATCTACGGCACCGACTACGAGACGCCCGACGGCACCTGCATCCGCGACTACATCCACATCGTCGATCTGGCGCAGGCGCACATCCTGGCTCTCGACGCGCCGGAGAGCGCGTTCTACAACCTCGGCACCGGCGGCGGCAACAGCGTGGAGGAAGTCATCGAGTGCTGCCGGCGCGTGAACGGCCACGCGATCCCCGTCGTCGAAAAACCCCGCCGCCCCGGCGACCCGCCCCGGTTGATCGCCGC
>CALMVM010000554.1 GCA_937873255.1 uncultured Verrucomicrobiota bacterium
GCGCGACGCCACAGTGCGCGCCGGTCCTCGGCGGCGACGGCAATCTCTACGGCACGACCTCGCACGGCGGCGCGACCTCCGGCGACGGCGGCGCGGGCACCGTCTACAAGGCGACGACCGGCGGCGATGTGACGACCCTGCACGCCCTCAACGGCGGCGGCGAAGGAGCCGCACCGCTCGGGGCGTTGGTTCTGGCGAACGACGGCAATTTCTACGGCACGACCTCCGGCAGCACGGACGGCAGCAACCACGGCACGGTTTTCCGCGTGACCACAACGGGGACGTTCACGACGCTACACGCCTTCACCGGGTCGGCGGACGGCGATGGACCCGCCACCGGGTTGGTCCAGGCCGGCGACGGTCTCCTGTATGGTACCACGCACACCGCCGGGACCGGCAGCGGAACCCTGGCCGACGGGACGCTGTTCTCCGTGAGCACAGGCGGTGCGTTCACGACGGTGTCGACGTTCGTCGGCGGCGGAACGGGCCTCGGCGCGGCCAACCCGCTCGCGGCCCTGACGACGGGCGGCGACGGCAACCTGTACGGCACCACGGTCAACGGCGGCAGCGCCAGCGCCGGGACGTTCATCGAGGTGGCGATCAGCGGAGCGCACCCGACGTTTTTCACCGGCGAGGTGAGCCTCGGCAGCGGCGTCTATTACCTGGCGTTCTCGAACGGCAACATCTTCGGATATTACGAATACCTTAGCGACGCGCACTTCGTCTATCACTTCGACCTGGGGTTCGACGCGGCCGACGGCGCGGGCGGGATTTATCTCTACGACTTCGCCAGCGACTCGTTCTTCTACACGTCGCCGACGTTCTCGTTCCCGTACCTGTACGACTTCCGCTTGCAGGCGTTCCTGTACTATTACCCGGACACGACCAACGCGGGCCATTACACGTCGAACCCGCGTTATTTCTACAACTTCGCCACGGGCAAGATCATCACGAAGTGACGCGCGCGCAGACCCCGGCCGGACGGCGGCTCACGCCGGCGCGACGAAACCGTGCGGCCCGCCGTACTGCCGCCAGTAGCGGTGCACCTGGGTCATGCAGCCCAGCGCCACGAAGCTCAGTACGCTGGCCGTCAGATACGCCAGGCGATAGTCGTGGCGCGCGAAATCCAGCAGCTTGCCCAGCGCCAGCGGCGTGACGATTCCCAACAGCGAACTGATGATCCCGCCCGCCGAAGCCATCTGCGCGAACTTCGCCTGCGGCAACAACCGTTGCGCCAGCGACGCCGCCACCGTGAAACACGTCCCCGACATCACCCCGTGCGCGAGCAGCGCCACCCCGTAGGCGTCCGGCGACGTGGCGAACACCGCCCCCCAGAGCATCGTCAATCCGTAGAGCCCGATAGACGACCATGCCCACGCGCAACGGGTGGAAACGGTCCGCCAACATGCCGAGCGGATACGTCAGGACCAGCGACGTGGCGTAGGTGTAGGCGAGGTATTTGCCGTAGTCGCCGAGGTCCACGTGGAGGCTGTTGGCGAACGCCAGGTTAAAGAGGTTGGGCGGCGCGGTCGCCAGCATGCCCAGGCTGGACGCGGCGAAGTGGGCAAGGGGTCGGAGGAAGCCGAGACGCTCGGGGGAGGCTGCATGATCCGGGGGAGGAGGTCGGCGGAACCGTCACCGGGACCGATTCCATTCGGAAACGCCGCGCGCGACAAGTTCCTTCTTGGGCGAAGACCCGGGAGGGTCGTTCACCCCGGCTTGCACGTGACAATGGTCCGGGGCGGGAGCGGTCCGGGAACGAAACTTACTTCGAAGACGACGCGCGGGGCGCAGCCTTGCCCTCCAGCCGCTTCTGGCCGTCCGGGCAGAGGTCGAGGAGCAGGCAGCGCGCGCATTCCGGCCCGCGATAATAACAACACCGCTGGCCGTGGAACATCAGGATTTCGTGGTCGTCGTAAACGGTCTGTGCGTCCCATTCGTCGGGCAGCATCGCTTCGAGCACGGCGTGGGCGGGTCCCACGTCGAGGCTCATCGGGATCAACCCGAGGCGTTGGGCGACGCGGTGGTGGTGGCTGTCCACGGGCAGGGCGCGCCGCCGCAGGCCGCTGAAGATGAGCACCGCCGCGCTCGTCTTCGGCCCGACGCCGGGAAGTTCCTCCAGCCAGTCGCGCGCCGCGCGCACGGACAGGTCGCCCAGGAAATCGAGCGAGAGTTCGCCGCCGCGCCGTTCGGTGACGAGCCGCAGGATTTGCTGGATGCGCGGGGCCTTCTGTTCGGGCCAGTTGCAGGTCTTGATGGCGTCCTGCACTTCCCCCACGGGGGCGTCGCGCACGGCGGTCCAGTCGGGGAAACGCGCGCGCAGTTCCTTGTAGGCCGCGCCGGATTCGGAATTGCGCGTGCGGTGGGAGAGCAGCGAGGAGACGAGTTCGTCGAGCGGGGAGAGTTCGTGGAAGTACGCCACCGGGCAGCCGTACTCCTTGCAGAGCCGCGCGTGGACGAGGCGGAGTTTCTCGCGCGAGGCGGCGGCGGCGATGGCCTTGGGGTCAGGCGGCGGTTCGGGCCGGTCGGCGAAGCCGAAGAGGTCGTCTTGGGAATGGATGGACATGCCGCCGGGGGGAATGGACGCCCCTTTGTTACGCCCGGCAAAGCCCGGCCGGACGCGTTCCGTCGGTTGTGTTCCCCTGCAAAAAACCCCGCGGCGCGGCCAATTACAAAAGACGACATTTTTTTCTTGTCTCTGGGGACGATTCCCCACAACATCCCGGCCAATCTCCCGGCAGGTTTTCAGGAAACGGCACCGGAAGAGGCAAAAGGAACAACGCCGGACTTTTCGGGGCAGCGTGTCGGCCGGGCAGGTTTTATTGACCGTCTGGAAGGAGGCAGAGCCGGGGGGAACGTGCGACGCACAGGGTTCGAGGCAGGGCAGCACCATCTTTTTTCACACCGACAAAAACTCCATGAAGATCACGAAGAAATCCTTCCAGTCGTTTTTCACCCGGGCCAGCTTCGCCGGCCTGCTGCTCGTCGGCGGCGCGGTCGCCGCGCAGGCACAGACCAGCGGCACGCTGACTCCGACCGGTTCCTATAATTATAGCACCGCGCCCTGGGTCATCACCAACGGCGCGGGCACTTACCCGGACGGCGGGGGCACGGCGACCTTCCTCACAGGAATTGGCTCGACCCCCGGCACCCTGTTCTCGGGTTCGGCGATCACCTTGAACGTGTCGCCCACGCTTTCGCAGATCATTTACAACAGCCCCTTCACGACCAACATTGTCGCCGGCACGGGCACCAGCCTCGTCGCGGCGACCACGGGCCTGACGCTCAACGCGGTCCAGAGCGCGGTCAACACGCCCACGCTCTTCCAGTTGACCAACGTGATCAGCGCGCCCATCTCGGGCGGCGGCACCGCCGGCATCACCAAGACCGGCTCTGGTACGGTGACTATCGGCAGCACAACGACGGGCACCAGCGTGGCGAACACCTACACCGGCGGCACGCACTTCAACGGCGGCATCATGGTCATCAGCGCCACGGCGGCGGTGGGCGACAGCGTCCTCGGCGCGACGGGCGCGGGCAACGGCCTGTCTTTTAACGGCGGCGGCATGTTCGTCAACGTCACCGGCGGCCTGACCACGGCGCGCGACGTGTTCATCGACACCGGCGGCGCGACGATTTACACCAGCGCCTCGCTGACCATCGGCGGGATCGTCAGCGGCAGCGGCACGCTCAACAACTTCGGCTTTGCCGCCGCCGGTGTGCTGACGCTGACCAACACCAACACCTTCACAGGAGCTTTCCTCAACGCCCGGAACGTCTCCAACCTGGCGCTCAGCGGCAACGGCAGCCTCGCCACGGCCAGTTCGTATGACCTGACCGGCACCGTCCTCCTCGACAACACCGCCACCAACGTCACCAACCGCCTGAGCGACACGGCCCCGGTCACCCTGCGCGGCGTCACCTTCACTTCCACCGGCAACGCCACGGCGGCTTCCTCCGAGACGATTGGCGCGGTCACGGCCGCCAGCGGCTACAGCTCCTTCCTCGTCACGCCCGGCAGCGGAGCAGCCAACAGCCTGACGATGACTAGTCTCACGCGCCAGAACAACTCGACGCTCGCCTTCCGCGGCACGGGCCTGGGCGGCACGCCCGGCAACACCGTCGCCAACATCTACGCGACCACCGCTCCGACGCTGATCGGCGGCGGCGGCGGCGCGGGCAGCACCGCCATCTCCATCCTGCCCTACGCCTTCGGCAACAACACGGCCGCCACCGCCAACACCAACGCGGGCCTGGTCGGCAGTTCGTTCGTGACGTACGGGGCCAACGGCTTCCGCCCGTTGGCCACCACCGAGTACGCCACCGCCTTCGGCGGCAGCAACTTCGACAACGTGCTCATCAACGCCACGACGGCTGCCGGCGCGGGCGTCACGGCCAACTCGGTGCTCTTCGCCCCGGCCGCCGCCGCCACGCTCTCAGGCGGGACGATCAACATCACCAGCGGCGCGTTCCTGTATTCGCCCACGGTCGACTCCACCGGCACGGTCAGCGCGGCGCTGAACTTCGGCACGGCGGAGGGCGTCATCACCAACACCAGCCTGCTGACCCTCAGCGGCAACCTCTCCGGCTCTGGCGGCGTGACCTACACCAGCCCCGTCGCCGGCACACCCTCGACCGCGACGGTCGCGCTGTCGGGTGCCAGCACCTATACGGGCAACACGA
>CALMVM010000555.1 GCA_937873255.1 uncultured Verrucomicrobiota bacterium
ATCCTGCTCGACCGCAAGGGCGACCTCGCCTGCTACGCCCGACCCGAGAGCTGGCAACCCCCGCCCGGCGACGACGCGGAGACCACGGCCCGGCGCGAACTTCTCCGCGCGCGGCTCGACGTGCGCCTCTACACGCCCGGCGCGTCCGGCGGCCGTCCGCTGGGGATTTCGCTTCTGCCGCGCGGCGCGGGTGCCTTGCCCGGCCCCGAACGCGAGGCCGCCGCCCGCGCCGCCGCCGCCTCGCTCGGCGCGATGATGAACTACCGCACCGCCGCCACCGCCCCGCGCTTGGCCGTACTCAGCCGCGCCATCGAAACGCTCGCCGAACTGGAGCCCGACGCCGAGATGACCGTGCCGCGCCTAGTCGATTTCATCGCCAGCGAGGACGACAGCCTCGTCAACGCCATCGGCCACCTGGAAACCAAGCTCTTCAAGAAGTTGCTGCAAGACTTGGCGACCTTCCAGGTGGTCAAAGGACACCTCCTGGCCCCGGGTGTCGAGCGGGTGCAGGCCGAGCGGCTCTTCGGCGTGGGCGGGGACGATCCCGCGCCGCAGGGCCGGACGCGCCTGAGCATCATCAGCACGAAGGGGTTTGACGACACGTCGGCCGCGCTGTTCTGGACCACGCAGTTCCTCCTGGAAGTCGGCCGCTTCGCCGCCAAGCGGCCGAGCGCGGAGTTGCAGGGTGTCGTGCTCTTCGACGAGGCGGACCTGTACCTGCCTGCCGTCGGCAAGCCCGTCACCAAAGAGCCAATGGAAAACACCCTGCGCCGTTGGCGTTCGGCGGGCTTGGGCGTGCTGCTGTCCAGCCAGAGCCCGGGAGATTTCGACTACAAGTGCCGCGAGAACGTGCGCAACTGGTTCGTCGGCCGAGTCAAGGAAGACACGGCGCTGGCCAAGATGCGCCCGATGCTGCGCGAGGCCAAGACGGACATCGCCGCCAAGCTGCCCGGCCTGGAGGCAGGGCAATTCTTCCTGGTGCGCGAGGGCCAGGTGGAAAGCCTCGCCGCCGAACGCTCGCTCGTGCGGGCCGAGCAGTTGCCCGACGCCGAGATCCTGCGCCTGGCAGCCGGCGTTTGAGAAAGCGGCGGGCCATCATAGGGTTAGACCGGCAAGAGCTACCCGCATTTTCCCAATCCCGGAACTTCCGCTTCAAGCCGGAAGCCCTGCGCGAGGAACACAGACGCGACCGCCTGCGCCAGATCTGGACCGAACCGCTTGCGCTCGACCCAGCCAGGATCAGTGCCGAAGTCACATGCGAGATCGCCGGCTACCCGGCCGTACTGGCCACCTCGCTAGAAAAGGTCGGCCACTCCCCGCGCTTGGTAGCGGAGTTTCTCTCGCGCGGCCTCTTCTGCATGTTCGCCAAGGTATCGACTTCCTGCCCAAGGATGGTTTCCGTGGCCTGCTCGAATCGTTGCGCCGGTCGCCCGAGGGCATCATGCCCAAGCTACGCACACCCTTCGCGGAGATGCAGAGCGGCACCGATTTCGCCGTCATCCTCAACAAGAAGCTGCTGCGCTTCAACGGTGGCTTGATCGAGGATGCGAGCATCCTGCCCGTCGGTGGGACACAGCTCGGCATCCTCATCAAGGCCGTCGCGATGCAGTGGAAGGACGTGGAGCCAGCCTTGCTTACGGCAATGTACAACCGCCGTGCGGTGCCAAAGGTAAGTGTTCCAACTACTCGGACGGACGAGCATACCAGTCGTTTTCTGCACAAGCAGATGGCAGACCATTGGAAAAAAGCCATGGACTTTTGTCCACTTCTTTATCCACTTGCACCTCTCAAGTGAGACGCGTTGGGTAACACTTGAGAGCCTCCGTGTGCCTTCTTCGTCCTCGCTCTCCTCTCTGAAGAGCATCCCAGATCATGTGAGGTATCCTTGAGAAAAAATACCCCTACTCGGTGTAAACGAGCCGCTCTACCACTGAGCTAACCGCCCGAAAGCGAAACAGCGCTACGCATTCAGCAGATAACTGCTCCCGCCTACTTTTCCCTCTTGCCCGGCCATTTTGTCCGTCCCATGCCCAAATTGCGATGGGGGTACTGGAGGAGATGGCGGGAACATTCGAGAAGGTTGGCGAACGCCTTTGCCGCCATACAACCAACAATAAATATTGTGCCCGAATCCCGATGAATTGCAAGGACGCCCGCCCGACCTCGGCTGCGGCCGTGACCGGGCGACCGCGCGCGGCTCGCGCTGCCTCCGTCTTGCAAAGGTTGGCCCGGATGTGCAATCTGGCCTCGAGCGTGATGGATCTATCCTCGTCCCGCTGGTCGCGCTCACGATGCCGAAGCTGATCCTCCAGTTATCCGACGGCGAAGAGCGTATCGTACCGTTACACACCGGCGAGGCATTCACGCTGGGCCGCGATGATCGCCACGCCATCGCCGTGAATGAGCGCACGGTCTCACGCCGCCATGCCCGGCTGACCCGGCGTGAAGACGGCGCATGCTTCGTGGAAGACCTGCAATCGGCCAACGGGACGACGCTGAACGGCGCGCCGGTTGCCCGGCCCGAACCGTTACAGGACGGTGACCGCCTGGGTTTTGGCAAGGTCGCGGCGATCTACCTCACCGAGGAGGCCACCCGGCCGCCCGTGCCGAAAGTCGATGTCGGGGATTTCTTCGCCGGCCGCTACCAACTGGAAAAATCTCTGGGCGAGACGGATGAATACGAGACCTTCCGTGCGACGGACACGTCTGCCGCGGCCGGCCTGGTCGCCGTCACCGTTTTTCTCCCGGCGATCATTGCCGGCGGAGGTGGCTTCGACGATGTCAGGCAGCGATTTGCGCGGGTCCGCGCCGCCCCGCCGCATCCGGGTTTGGTGAGGCTGTTGGATTTCTCGCGCTGGCGGGGGAGCGAGTATCTGACCGCCGAATGGATCGAGGGACGCCCCCTGCTCGACCTGCTGCGGCGGCGCGGCGCGGTTCCATTGTCGGGCGCGCTGCGGCTGGCAAGTCAGGTGGCGGCGGTCACCGATCACGCCCGCGCGCACGGATTGCCCACGCTGGACCTGGCTCCGCGCGCGGTGTTGATCGCCCCGGGCGAGTCGCTCTCGCCCGCAGCGTGGGAACAGACCCTCGACGCGCCCCCTGAGCACTGGCCCACCTTCACGCTGAAGATCACCCCCCGTTTCTTCGCGCCCGCCGTGAAAATGCCGTGGCCGCTGGGCGCCCTGCTGTGCGACCTGCTCGGCTACCCGCCGACCGGCCCCGGCACGTCGCCTCCGGCGCGCATCGCCTGTTTGGGCGAACGGGGGAACGCGATCCTGATGCGCAGATTCGCTCCCTGGTCCCGTGCGACTGGCGGCGACTCGTGCTTCGTGGCGGAATTGGCGGAGGCCGTCGGGCTTTCGGCCGTCACGTTTTCCGCGCATTCGCTCGATTCGCGCGAAACGCGCTTCGGGGCATAGGGAATCATCGAGTGACACGGGTCACACCTTCCACGCCACCACGCGGCTTGATCGACACAATGTTGTCGTGGTAAGAAACCACGCGATGTCGATGCACCACACCCACCCCGCCGGTCGGATCGAACCCCGGCCCGCGTGGGTGCGTCCCCTCCTGGTTGCCGGCATTCTCCTGAGCCTGTTCGCGTTGGCCGCCTGCAAGAAAAAGCCCGACGACGCCTCTACCGAGCAGGGGCCGGTCGAGCACATCGACGCCGAACAAAAAGCCGCCGCATCAAAGCTGCAACCGGCGAAGGACCCCGTCGACGAGGAAATTTACGCGTATCGCATCGAGGTGCGTCAGGCCTACAACAACCGTCGCTTCGACGACCTCGAAGCGCAGGCCAAGGAACTGCGCGCCTCCAAGCCCCTGTTCGGCAACGGCTCGTGGAAGATCGTGCAGTTCTACGCGGCGTTCGAGTGCCGCGACGAGGAGCCGGATTCCATGTGGGAGTTGCACGACCGCATCCACAAGGACTGGATCGCCGCCAAGCCGACCTCGATCACCGCGCACGTCGCCTACGCGGGTTTCCAGATCGATTACGCCTGGAAAGCGAGGGGAACGACGTACGCCGACAAGGTCACGTCCGAAGGGTGGGCGTTGTTCGAGCACCGGCTCGCCGCCGCCCACGACGTGTTGGTGAAAGCCCGCGCCCTGCCCGAGAAGGACCCGGTGTGGTGGCTGAAGGCACTCCGGGTCGCGCTCGGCGCGGGCATGAGCAAGGCGCAGTACGATCAATTGCTGGCGGAAGCGGTGGCTTTCGAGCCGAAGTTCTGGGGGTACGACAATGCCCGCGCCTATTCGCTTTTGCCGCGCTGGTACGGCCAGGAGGGCGACTGGGAGGCGTACGCGGCCCACGCCGCCGCGCGTCCGGACGGACTCGGCCCGGAGAGTTACGCGCGGATCGTCATCTCGCTCCGGGCGTATTACGACAACGTGTTTCGTGACACGAAGGCGACGTGGCCGCAGACCCGCGAGGGCCTCGAACGGATGCGCGCCAAATACCCGGATTCGCTGGACATCCTGAGCGAGAGCGCGCTGCTGGCGACCATGGCGGAGGACCGGGCGCTCGCCAGGGAACTGTTCGAGCGGCTGGGCGACCGGTATCTGGCGAGCGTGTGGCGCAAACCGGAGCGGTTCGCGCATTATCGTCACTGGGCCGAAACCGGCCAGTGGTAGTCCGGCCTTGATCGGAGCGTGACGAACGTCCGCAACCTCACGGAGCGAAGTTTCGCAGGCGCAAGGTCTGGCTCACGGTCGGGATGGAAGCCGGTTTCAGATTTCGGAGATCGACGAGTCCGCTGCCCCTCGGAGGGGCGAGAGAACCGGGAGGAGCTTTCTTTTTCAAACCTCACGCAAACGGCGCGTGCAGCGACACAATTCGCTTGCGCCCGCCGGCCGTGCGGAGAGCGTAAGGACTCCGTTCCGATCCCTCGCGCTCCCGTGAATCCGCACTTCCCCGCCATCGACCTCACCGATCCCGGGAACCTGCTGGCCCGCGCGGCGGAGGTCGCCGAACGTTGCACCAACCATCTCGCCCGGCTCGACGGCCTGCCGGCCTCCCCGACCGACGGCGGCATGGGGACGGGTTTCCCGGTCGCGGAGTTTGGCTGGATCGCCGACGCCGGACTGCTCGCCAGCGCCCTGCCGCGCGAGCTCGGCGGCGCGGGTTTCCACGCCGGGGCGGGCACGACGCTGCCGCTCTTGCGACTGCTCAAGCACATCGGCCGGGGCAGCCTGCCGGCGGGGCGGATCTACGAGGGACACGTCAACGCTCTCCAGTTGATCGCGCTTTTCGGTTCGGACGAACAACTCGCGCGCGCGGCGGAGGACGTGCTCTCACACCGGCGGATTTTCGGCGTCTGGAACGCGGAGGAGTCGGGCGGCATCCGCCTCGCGGAAATCGGCGGGGGGCGCGTCCGGCTGGAAGGCAGCAAGCTGTTTTGCTCGGGCGCGGGGCACGTTTCGCGTCCGATTGTCACCGGCCGACTGCCTGGCGGCGGTTGGCAGATGTGCCTCGTCCCCATGGACCGCATCGCCCCGAAGATCGACCACGCGTGGTGGCAGCCCGTGGGCATGGAAGCGACGGTCAGCGCCGCCGTGGATTTCACCGGGATCGAACTCGGCCCCGAAGACCTCATCGGACCGCCGGACGCGTACTACCGCGACCCGTGGTTCAACGGCGGCGCGATCCGTTTCGCCTCCGTGCAGCTCGGCGGGGCGGAGGCGCTCTACGACGCCGCGCGTTTTTACCTGCAAAGGGCGGGCCGCACCGACCATCCCTCGCAACGCCTGCGCGCCTCGCAGATGGCGCTTTCCATCGAATCCGGCAACCTCTGGCTGCAAGGCGCGGCGGCAGCTTGGGAGCGTCCACCTGAGGAAAGCGACCTCATCGCCACCTACGCCGCCATGACTCGCACCGCCGTCGAGGAAATCAGCCAGACGGTCATGCGCGAGGTCGAACGCACCGTTGGCGCGCGGGGCATGATGCGCCCCGCTCCCTTCGGCCGGATGGTGCGCGACCTGACGATGTACCTGCGCCAACCCGCCCCCGACGCCGTCATCGAACGCATCGGCCGCCACGCCCTCGCGGACACCCGGCCCGCTAGCGCGATGTGGCAGGGAGAATGACGAATGACGAAGGGCAGAAAGAGAATGTTCCCGATGTTCTCGATTACAACCCACGTTGCTCGCTAGCTTCTCCGCTTTCGTCATTCGTCATTCGTCATTTTCCTTATGCCCAACCCCGACGCCCCGCGCAGCCTGGACGACCGTTATTTCGACGACGTTTACCGCGCCAACGCGGACCCGTGGAACTTCGCTTCCAGCCCGTACGAGGCCGCCAAATACGCCGCCACCCTCGCCGCCCTGCCCCGTCCGTCGTACCCGTCGGCGTTCGAGGCCGGCTGTTCCATCGGGGTGTTGACCGCTCAACTCACGCCGCGTTGCGGACAGTTGCTTTCCGTTGACTTGTCCGAGCGCGCCCTCCAAGCCGCGCGCGAACGTTGCGTCGCGTTGGACAACGTACGCTTCGAACGGCGCGTCCTGCCGGGGGAGTTCCCCGAGGGTCCGTTCGACCTGACGCTCATCTCGGAGGTCGGTTATTATCTGGCGATGCCCGACCTGTTGACCTTGCGCGAACTCGCCGTCAGCCGACTCGCGCCCGGCGGGCACCTGCTGCTGGTCCACTGGACACCGCTCGTCCACGATTACCCGCTGACGGGCGACGAGGTCCACGAGGCTTTTTTGGAATGGGCGCGGCCGGAGCAGGGTCCGCTGAAACATCTTTCGGGCCGCCGGGAGGAAAAATACCGGCTCGACCTGTTCGAGCGAGCCTAGACGCCAGCCGCAACCCGGGCCGGTGGACGCCCAACCGTCCGCGCAGGCCCGACACCGCCGCGCGGACTTCCATCAGCGGGACCGCGCACGGACCGACGCCGCTTTGCCGCTGGCGTTCGCGCACTTCCTGGTAAAGCGCCCCGTGGCTCGCCGCCGCCCGCCACGCCGCCTCGAACCACCCGGCATCCACTTGCAACTCCGCCGCCGCCTGCGCCGCGCGGGTCGCGGTGACCTTCCGCGTCCACAGCGACCGCACCCGCGCGCGGTGGACGGATTCCAGTTCGATGGCGGCGGGGGAATCCACCATCCAGGGTTCGCCACTTGTCGCGGCGCGCGTCCAGATCGAGAGCGTGCCCGAAAGCCCGATGCCCACCCGCCCGGCGCAACGCAAAGAAGTCAACACGACCACTTCCGGGCTCTGGCGGACGCGCGCGCCAATGCGTTCCATCTCCCGGTGGAAGGCCATGTCTTCCAGACACGGCACGACGGGGATGCCGCCGGCCGCGAGGTACGTCTCGACCGTCACCGCCA
>CALMVM010000556.1 GCA_937873255.1 uncultured Verrucomicrobiota bacterium
GACTGATACCGTCGCGCGCCGGGAGACCCCCACCCCGCCCGCCGTGGCGCGCTGAAAACCTTGCCTAAACGGTTTCCGATCATGACGCGATTTCAAAAACTGCTCTCCCTGTCGGTCTGCCTTCTCCCCGTGGCGGTGCTGGCCGCCGAGCCGGACCTGCGGCCTGTGTCGAAAACCGCCGCCTCGGTCGTGCGGGTCAATTCGACCAACCAGGATTTCGATTTCTTCCGGCCGTGGTCAAAGAAAAATCCGCGTGTGTTCCACGGTCTCGGGGCGGTGCTCGAAGGCAACCGCGTGCTCGTGACCGCGCAGCTCGTCGCCAACCATAACTACGTCGAGTTCGAACGCGCCGAGAGCGGTCAGAAGACCGACGCGCGGGTGGTCTGCGTCGATTACGAAGCGAACCTCGCTTTGCTCGAACCGACGAGCGACAATTTCCTGGCGGGAATCGCGCCGCTGGAGCTGACGCAAGACGCCGTGGTCGGCGACCGCGTGAACGTCCTCCAACTCGAAAGCAACGACGCGCTCGTGGCGACTCCCGGGCCAATCACGACCATCGAGGTCGCGCATTATCAACTCGAAGGCACGTCGTTCCTCATCTACCGGCTGAGCCTGCCGCTCCAATACAAGGAAGGCAGTTTCACCGCGCCGGTGATCAAGAACGGCAAGCTCGCGGGCATCCTCATGCGTTACGATTCGCGGGCGCAGAGCGTGGACGTGCTGCCCTCCCCGGTCATCGCGCATTTCCTCAAGGATGTCGGCGACAACGGAAAGTACGACGGCTTTCCGCGCGCCGGCATGGAGTACGCGCACACGCGCGACCCGCAGTTGCGCCACTACGCGAAGTTGCCGACGAGCGGCGGGGGCGTGTACGTCACCGACGTGGTGGCCAACGGCCCGGCGGCGAAGGCAGGGATTCAAGTTGGCGACGTGGTGCTGGAAATCGATGGCCATGGCATCGATCAGGACGGCAATTACGAAGAACCGCTCTACGGACGGATCTCGGTCATCCACCTGCTTTCGACGCGGACTTTCGCCGGGCAAGCAGTGTCGGTGAAACTTTCGCGTGAAGGCCAGCCCATGACCGTCGAAATGACCATGAGCCATAAGCCGCCACAGGACTATGTCAGCGAGCCTTACGTGGTGGACAAGGCGCCGCGCTATTGTGTGGTAGATGGTCTGATTTTTGAGGAACTGTCCCGGCAGTACCTGAAGGAATGGGGCGGTGACTGGCAGAAACAGGCTCCGCAGCGCCTCGTTTATCTGGATCGCTACCAGTCGGCGATGGTCCCGGCGGGCCGGCATCGCATCGTGATCCTCAGTCAGGTGCTGCCCACGGCGAGCAACATCGGCTACGAGGACCTGAAATACCTGGTGGTCACGAACGTCAACGGCAAGGCACTCAACGGGCTGGAGGACTTGCCCAAGGCGCTGGAGACGCCGGTCAACGGGTTCCACAAGTTTGAGTTCGAGGATTCGCCGCGCGAGCTGTTCCTTGACGCCGAAGCGCTGGCGGAACACAACCGCACGGTTCAGGAAAGTTACAGCCTGCCGACGCTAAAGCGGCTGTATTGAAGCGAGCGATTCGTCTCCGGAAGAATCCAAGGGGGCGTTCCGAATCGTTATTAGAGCCATACGGACAGCCGTGCGACGACCGGGAATTTGAACCCCTTTTTTGCCACCAACATGAGCGACACCAGCGTCACCAAAGTCAGTTCTGAATTTTCGCCCGAAGGCAGTCTCGGCCAAAAATATTTGGCTACCGGCGTGACCCTCTCCATGCGGCTTTGGAAGGACGAGGAACCCGGCGAGCCGAAGCCGGAGGCCGCGCGTGAATACGAAACCGTCGGCTACGTGTTGAAGGGGACGGCCGAATTGATCCTGGAAGGACAAACGCTCATTTTGAAAACCGGCGACTCGTGGGTGGTGCCCAAGGGGGCGAAACACACCTATCGGATCAAGGAGACATTCAGCGCGGTCGAGGCGACCAGCCCGCCCGCTCACATCCACGACCGCGACCGCGCCTGACGGAGCGGGAAGCTTTGCCCGGCGGTTGACGCCCGCCCGCACGGCGCACAGACTCCGCAGCCGTGTTCGTACGCTTTTTACTCCTGCTGATCCCTGCCTCGCTCGTGCTCCGCTATGGGATGCACGCGCCGGCCGGCTGGGTGTTCGCGGCGGGGGTTTTGGCGATCATTCCGCTCTCCGAGTACATTCGCCAAGCGACCGAGCAGGTCGCGCACGTCGCGGGCGGGGCGGTCGGTGGGCTACTGAATGTCACGTTCGGCAACGCCGCCGAACTCATCATCGCCATCTTCGTGCTGCGCTCCGGAGCGGTTGAGGTGGTGAAGGCACAGATCACCGGCTCGATCATCGGCAACAGTCTGTTGGGTCTCGGATTGGCGATTGTCGCGGGGAGCATCGGACGCGAAAAGCAGACGTTCAAAAAAGAACGCGCCGCCCTGTTGTCGAGCATGCTGATCCTGTGCGTGGTTGCCCTGATCCTGCCGGCGTTTTTTGATTACACCGAGCGTCAGTCGCTCAAACCCGAGGTCGTGGTGATTCGTGATGAACAACTGAGCCTGTGCGTGGCGGGCGTGCTCATTTGCATCTACCTCGCCAACCTCGTTTACACGCTTGTCACGCACCGGGACATCTTCGCCATCGACGACGGCGAGCCACCGAATACCACGCCGTGGAAACTCCCCGTTTCCATCGGCGTGCTCCTGGGCTGCACGGCGTTGATTTCGCTGGAGGCGGAACTCGTCAGCGACGCACTGGAAGGGACCGCCAAGAGCATCGGGTTGTCCGAGTTTTTCCTCGGCATCATCGTGCTGGCCGTCGTCGGCAACGCGGCGGAATACACGTCCGCCATCTATTTTGCCCGTCGCAATCGGATGGGGCTGGTCATGACGATCACTGTCGGCTCGACGATCCAGGTCGCGTTGCTGACCGCGCCGCTCCTGGTGTTCATCTCGCATTGGATGGGCCACCCGATGAACCTCGTGTTCGCCAACCCACTGGAAATGGCGGCCATTGCCGCCGTTGCGTTCGTCGTCAATGCCATCGCGCAGGACGGCGAGACGACGTGGTTCGAGGGGGTGCTTCTGATCGGCGTCTATGTCCTGCTGGCGCTGGCGTTCTTTTTCGTCGCGTGACGGAACATGGCGATCACGCGCCGGTCGTCTTCAGGGAATCGAGGTCCACTTCGCCCTTCTGGCTGGTGAAGACGATCTTCCTGCCGCCCTCCCCCTGCTTTTGCTGAACGCCCGACACCTGATGGTCGCCGGTGTCGTACACTTTGACGCCGTGGCCATCGTCCACGGCGAGACGATGTTTGCCGCCGAAGTAGGCGTAGCGCAATTCGTTCTGCCCACCGGCGGAGTTGGGCGAGGTGCCAAGTGCTTCAGGCCACCAGCGACTGGCGGGGTCGTCGGCGAAACCTTTCATTGGTTTCATCGGTTTCATGGGCTCCATGGGTTTCATCGGTTGCATTGGCTTCATCGGTTTCATGGTAGGAACATTGAATCGGCTCGTGCGGCACGATGGATGTCCCGGCTGGCATTTCAAGACGCGGCCTTTGGCTTCGCATGGATGTACGCGAGCATCAATGCCCAGAAACATAG
>CALMVM010000557.1 GCA_937873255.1 uncultured Verrucomicrobiota bacterium
TTCCTCACGGGGACGCGCCTCGTTGACGCTGATCGAGCGGCCGTCGATGTTCTTGCCGTTGAGCGTGCTGATGGCCGTGGCCGCTTCCTCGTCGGTCGTCATCGTGACGAACGCGAAGCCGCGGCTTTTGCCCGTGACCCGATCCTGGATCAAGGCCACGTCCTTGACTTGGCCGGCCTGGCCGAAGAGGTCCATCAAGTCGCCTTCTGTCGCGTTGAAGGACAGGTTTCCTACGTAGAGTCGATTGCCCATGGGAGTCTGTTACTGAACTGATCTGCGGTTGCTATGTGGTCTCTGGCCGCCGCGAGGGAAAATAGCTGGGCGCGACTGTTCCTGCCTATCAGGTTTCAAACTGTCACTGAAGAAGACTCCAACTGACAATCCACCAATCTTTTCCGGCGTTGCTTTTCTCTGGCGAATACGGACGGGCGCGATGCTTCGGCAAAAATTTCGGAATTGCAAGCGCAAAATGCGGGCTGTGATTCACACGCCGATGTCCTCGTTCCAGAGCGAGGGCTGGTCCGCCACGAACTTCGCCATGATCTCCACGCACTCGGGCACGTCCAGGACGGTCACGTCGATCCCGTGGCTGCGCATGAACTCCGGCGCGCCGGGGAAATTGCGGCTCTCGCCGACGACGACCCTCTTGATGCCGAACTGCACCGCCGCGCCCGAGCACAGGAAACACGGCATCAGCGTGGAATAAAGCGTCGCGCGGTGGAGGTTTTTCGCGCCGACGCGCCCGGCGTTGCGCAGGCAGTCGATCTCGGCGTGCGTGATCGGATCGCCATCCTGCACGCGTTTGTTGTGCCCGGCGGCGACGACCTTGCCGTCGATCACCAGCGACGAGCCGATGGGAATCCCGCCCTCGGCCAACCCTTTTTTCATCTCTTCAATGGCGGCTTGCATCCCGGCGTCGATTTCCATGGGCGCAAACCTTAGCGACGGTATGCGCGCGGGTGAAAGGAAAAATTCTTCCTCTCTGGCGCGGGACTTGCCGACAACAAATGCTTGGACTTTCCGGCCGGGCGGTTGTTCAGGTCTAAGGGTTCCGTGCCCGTACCCGCTCTCGTCGAAAACCGCCAGCTCCCCGCCGCCACCGCGCGGTCGGCGGACGACCTGTCCAACGCCGCGCTCATCCGCCGCTTGCTCGGCGTGGCGTGGACGTACCGCCGGGGTTGCCTGAAGGTCCTGTTGCTCCAGTTGCTCCTGTTGTCGAGCAACGTCGGCGGCCTCGGGCTGGCCGGGGTCGGCATCGATTTCATCGCTCACCGCGTCGACGCGAGCCGTCCCGCGCCGCACTGGCCGCTCGGGTTCGTGCCGCCGGCCGTGTGGGCCCCGATGGCGGTCGTGGCGCTGCTGGCGGCGGGGGTCTTCGCGGTGGCGCTCTTGCGCGCGTGGGCGGATTTCTATTACCAGCTCTCCCTGGCCCGGCTCGTGCAAGGCGAGATCGTCGTCGACCTGCGCGCGGCGGTGTACGACAAACTCCAGCGGCTGAGCTTCCGGTTTTTCGACGACCACGCGAGCGGGTCGATCATCAACCGCGTGACGGGCGACGTGCAGAGCCTGCGGTCGTTCGTGGACCTGGTTCTCATCCAGGTGTTCATCCTCGTGTTGCAGTTCGTGCTGGCGTTCGCATACATGGCGGCGCTGCATCTGCCGCTGACGTTCGCGTGCCTGCTGACGACGCCGCTCCTCGGGCTGGGCGCGGCGTGGTTCTCGCACGTGGTCCGGCCGGCGTACGTGCGCAACCGCGAACTCGTGGACAAGCTCATCGGCGTGCTCAGCGAGAACGTCCAGGGCGCGCAGGTCGTCAGGGGGTTCGCCCGGGAGCATGAGGAGATCGAAAAATTCGCCGCCGTCAACAACACCGTGCGCGACCAGCAGCGTTGGATTTTCTGGCGCTTGAGCAGTTTCATCCCGGGACTGGGGCTGTTGAGCCAGGTGAATCTGATCGTGCTGCTGGGGTATGGCGGCGCGCTGGTCATTCGAGGGGGGCTTCCGCTCGGGTCGGGGCTGGTGGTGTTCGCGGGGCTGCTGCAACAGTTTTCCAACCAGGTCATCAAGATTTCGGACATCGCCAACAGCGTGCAGACCAGCCTGACCGGCGCGCGGCGGGTCTTCGAGGTGCTCGACACGCCGGTGGAGATCACCAACGCCGAGGCCGGCTGCCTCGTGCGGCTGCCACGCGCGCGGGGCGAGGTGTGTTTCGAGAACGTGCATTTCGATTACGTCAATGCGCATAGTGTGTTGCGCGGGGTGAATTTCAAGGTAGCCCCGGGCACCTGCGTGGCGATCCTCGGGCCGACCGGCTCGGGCAAAAGCGCGCTGCTCAGCCTGATCCCGCGCTTCTACGATCCCGGCGAGGGCCGCGTGCTCATCGACGGCCACGACGCGCGCTGCATCGAACTCGACGATTTGCGCCGCAATATCGGGCTCGTCTTCCAAGAAAGTTTCCTTTTCTCCAACACCATCGCCGCCAACATCGCCTTCGGCCAGCCGACCGCCACCCTCGCGCAGATCGAACGCGCCGCCGTGCTCGCGCAGGCCCACGATTTCATCACCCACCTGCCCGACGGCTACCAGACGGTCCTCGGCGAAGGTGCGAGCAATCTCTCCGGGGGGCAACGCCAGCGCCTCGCCATCGCGCGCGCTCTCCTGTTGGAACCCGCCATCCTCCTGCTCGACGACCCGACCGCCGCCGTCGATCCCGGCACGGAACACGAGATCCTCTCCGCGCTCGACGGCGCGATGGCGGGGCGGACGACCTTTCTGGTGGCGCACCGCATCAGCACGTTGCGCCGCGCCAACCTCGTGATGGTGCTGGACGAAGGCCGGATCGTGGAGTTCGGCCCGCCCGGCGAACTGTTGCGCAACCCGCGCGGGCACTATCGCCGCGTCGCCGAATTGCAGGTCGCCGACGCCGAAAGCCTGCGCCTGCTCGGACGTGCTTGAGGTGCCTTGCCTTCCGACGGGCCGTCTCTATCTTGGGGGCTTTCCCCGATCCCGATCCGCCGAAATCCATGACGAAATCTCCCTTCCTCGCGCTGCTGGTGTTGGCCCTGGCGGTCTGCCCGGCGCACGCGCGGCCCGCCAAACCCGCCGCGACGCCCAAGCCGACCGCCCCGCAGCCCCCGCGCGACGATGTCGTCCGCCTCCAGATTTTCGTCGACGATCAGAATTTCGGCCCCGGGCGCATCGACGGCGGCTACGGCGGGTTCACCAAGAAAAGCTGGCTGCGCTACCAGGAGTCGCAGGGCATCAAGCCGGTGGAGGAGTTCGACGCGGCCAAGCTGACCACGGTCGATCCGGTTTACGTGACATACACCGTCACCACGGAAGACCTTGCCGCGCTCGGCAGCATCCCCGGTTCGCTGGCCGAACAGGCCAAGGCCAAATCGTTGCCCTACACGAGCATGCCCGAACTCATCGGCGAGCGTTACCACGTCGGCGTCGATTTCCTGAAAAAACTCAACGCCCCCAAGAACCTCGACAAGCTCAAGGAAGGCGACGAGGTCAAGGTGCCCAACGTGACGCCACCCTTCAACCTCGCGCAGGTGTTCGCCCTGCGGCAGTACACCACCGAGCGCGAGAAGCTGGTCAAGGCCAACGGCGAGCCGAAGAAAAAGGAAAACAAACCCGCCGACGGCGCTCCAGCCGTCATCCCCGAGGCAATCCCCGGGCCGACCGTGGCGCTCTCGGCGTCGCCGCCCCCGCCGGACGCCGTGCCGTCGCCGTCGCCGACCGCCGCGCCTTCGCCTGCGGAACCGCCCGACAG
>CALMVM010000558.1:0-538 GCA_937873255.1 uncultured Verrucomicrobiota bacterium
CCTCCAGCCACCTCCCGCGCCCACCCCTGCGCCGAATTCCTCCGCCGCCCCTTCGCCGACCGCTTCGCCCGGCGCGCCGAACCCGTACATCCAACAGGACAACGTCGACCGCCTGCTCATCCCGCCGCCAATCGCCTCGCCGACGCCGTCTCCGTAAAGCTTTTCACGCGGGTACTTTCGCAACCGGTGAATTCGATTATCTTGACGGCTGACAGCGCCCGGATAACCAGTTTTCCCAAATGGCTGAAACGACCCGGTATGGCACTTGTACCAACAGGACGCAATGCTCTCTCGCGTTCAATCGGGAGTCGATCATCGTGCCCCCGAACGGGGCGTGTCCCGAGTGCGGCCGGCCGCTGAAGGTAAGCGGCATGGGCTCCAAAATCTTGCGTTGGCTGACGCTCCTCATCGTCCTGGGAGGCCTGGGCGCGGGCGGTTGGTACGCCAAGAAAACCTATATCGACCCCGGCCAATTCGATCTCCGCAAATACTTGGGATTGGGGGGAACGTCACCGACACCCGGCGCTGGTCCGACGCC
>CALMVM010000558.1:548-2757 GCA_937873255.1 uncultured Verrucomicrobiota bacterium
GATGCGCCGGACACGCCGGCCCCGACGGCCGTTCCGGTCAAAGCTCCGGATTTCACGCTCACCGCCGCGAACGCCAAGGCGCGCGACGATGTGCTCAAGCGCGTCGAGTTGATGCCGCACCTCACCGACCAGCAGCGGGACCAACTCCGAGACTCGGTCCGCCGCGCGCGGAACATGGGGTGTATTTTCGTCATTCCTTTCACGAATGGCCGCCGGGCGCTGGAGGCCAACGAAACGGAATTGTTGGTCAGCGGATTCCAATCGGCCGCGATCCAGCGGTTGTCGAACGACCCGACAGTGGTGTTCGTCGTGCTCGGTTACGCGGACAGGCAGGGAGACACCGCGAACGCGGAGAAGGTGTCGCTTGATCGCGCGCACAGCGTCCTGGCGGTGATGAAGGATCGTTGCGGCGTCACGCGAGGTTACGATGTCGGCATGGGGGCTTCGACCCTGTTCGAGGGGAAATCCACGTCCAAGAACCGGCTGGTGGAAATTTGGGCGGCGTTTCCGTAAGGGAGGCGCGGCCGGCGTAGCGAGGATGCAGTGCGGGGCGCCGCGCCAGCGGCGTCGTCAACATGGTAGGGATGGCTCTCCGAGCCGTTCCCTAATTTTCTTCTGGTCGGGCGTGACCGCAGCGAGACGTTTACCAAACAAATCCAGGGAACGGCTCGGAGAGCCATCCCTACCATGTTGACGACCGGCGGCTGCGCCGCCTGTTCGGAACGCTTGAACACCAAATGATCGTTCGACGCTTCAGTCCGCCGCGACCTTGGCGGCCTCGGCACGGAAACGCCGCAGATGGTCCGCGTACGCCGCTCCGTCGAAGATCACCCGCCGCTCGCTCAACACGTACAATTCGGCGAGTTCGAGCATCGCCGGCTTCCATTTGTCCTCGTCCTTTTTTCGCAGGACGACCACCAGCCGCGTCAGGGCCCGGTGGAGCCGCTGCCCGCGCAGGCGCATCGCCAGTTGTTCCTCGGGTCCGACCACCGGCGCGAATTCCTTGTCCGTCGCCGCCAACCCGTCCAGACAACGGCGCACACTCTCGCGCGACCAATCCAACTCAGACGCCGCCCGCGCGAAGTTGTCCGCGAGCCCCCGCGCGCGCGCCACGTTGCCCGGGATGAACGCGTCCGGGTTCGGCACGTCGTCGAAACCGGGCAGCTTTCCGTCCCCGCCGCGCGAGTCCACGGTGCGTTGGAGCAGCCAGACGAGCGCGCGCCATTGCTCGCGTTCTTCCGCCCCCGGCGCGGCGTTGTCGTTCAGCGACCAGCTCATCTCTCGCAGGGCCACCGCCTGACCCGTCAGCCACGCGCGCGGTCCGTAGTAGTCGCCGGTGTCGATGGTCCAGTGGCGCGGCTCCTTTTCCATCTGCTCGTCGAGTTCGAAAATCAGCGAAGGGTGTCCCGCCGCGAGCAGCTTCGTGCTGATGACCTGGTGACACGCCACGCAGGCGTTGGCACGGGCGTAGAGGCCGCGCAGTTCGCGCACGCCGGTCTGGACGTTCTGCGCGTGGGTGAAATCACGGCGCGTGTGCGAGCGCATCCAGTTTTGCGCGGCCCCGTGACACGACTCGCACGTCACGCCCTCGCTGCGGACATCCAGCGCGGCCGGCAGGCGCTCGTCGGGCACGCCGGCGAGCGGCTCGTGGCAGACGGTGCAATCCACGCTGCCCGCCGAACTGCTCAGGCCGGCTCCCTTCGCCATGAGCATCGCGCGTTGGCTGGTCAGCGTCGCGGCGGAACGGTGGTGCTGGTCGGAACGGTTCCAGATCGTGTAGGCGTTGCGCTCGGCGCTGCCGCCTCCGTGACAGAGCGAGGAACTGCAAGTCAGCGCCCCCTGAAATTGCGGCCCGCCGATCCGTGCGTGGGTCGGCGTCGCTTGAACGACGGGCGGTGTTTTCTCCTTGTCGGGAGCAGCCGACGGACCGGGCACGTTCGACAGGATGACGGTGGGCGGCAACGCGTCCGGGCGCGTGTCCAGCGGGGGCGGCGTGGCGGCCGGCTCCTGGGTGGACGCCACCGGTGGCCGCAGCAGCAAAAGCGCGGCCAGCACGCCAACGAAAAGACCCGAGGGAAACCAGACTTTCACGTTGCTTTGTTTAACTGATTGCCGCATAAACGTTAAGAGAATTTTCACGTGAAAAGCCCGGCCGCGCCCGCAGGCGGTCGTCCCACTGCTCCCCGATGCTCCTCAATCGCAGCCATAC
>CALMVM010000558.1:2767-3043 GCA_937873255.1 uncultured Verrucomicrobiota bacterium
GTTCTATGGGTCGATCTCATATGCGATCTTCATCTTTGCGGTGCTGCTCAACACGCGCAAAAAATTCCCCGCCGCGCGCCTCGGCCGGGTGCAGACGTGGCTGCGCGCACACATCTGGCTGACGATCCTGACGCTGCCTCTCGTGTTCATGCACGCCGCGTTCCGCTTCGGCGGCGTGATGACCTCCAGCCTGATGTGGCTCTACCTGCTGGTGATGATCAGCGGCTTCTACGGGCTGGCGTTGCAACAACTCCTCCCCCGGTACATGAAGCGGCA
>CALMVM010000558.1:3091-3768 GCA_937873255.1 uncultured Verrucomicrobiota bacterium
CGCCTCGCCGCCCCGCGCGGAGGAGTGCTTCGGCGGGTGGCGGATGCGGGTCGCGCCGGAACAACAGCCCTGGGCCGACCAGCTCGCCGCGTGGTGCTCCGAGCGGCGGCAGATGATGCTCCAAGTCCGTTACCACCGCTGGATGCAGGGCTGGCTGATCGTGCACGTCCCGGCGAGCTTCCTGCTCATCATTCTCACGGGCTGGCACGCCGTGGTCACGTTGTTCCTCTATTGAACCCACCGGAACACCGACCCCGTGATCTTCTCCAAACGCAACCAGAAGCAGGTCGCCGAGCGGCTGCGGGGAAATCTCGATTACTACAATCGGCGGCGGCCGTGGCGCACATGGCGGTGGTGGATCTCGGGGTTGAGCATCGTGGCGGGAGTAGCCGCCGTGCCAGCGTTTTATTATTTTCGCGGACCGGAATCCGTCATGAACCCCGGCCCGATCTCGCGCGGCCACGCGGCCATCGCCAACAACTGCGCCGCCTGCCACCCGCAGACCGGCATGATTCGCGCCGACGCCAAACAGGCGGGGCGCATCCTGCGCGCGGAATATTTCGTGCCCATCGACCAGGCCTGCGGGCAGTGCCACCCGCGCTACGGTTTCCACGTGCCGAACGTGGTGCCGGACCTTACCCGGCCCACCGGCACGGGCGCGCAGACGGAGACGAGTT
>CALMVM010000559.1:0-7314 GCA_937873255.1 uncultured Verrucomicrobiota bacterium
CCCCCACCCCGGCTGCCCCGTCGGCACCGACGCCGCCGACAACCCGGTCGTGCGCACCTGGGGCGAGAAACCGACGTTCCCCGATGGCCGCGAACCGGAGGACCACATCCAGGTCGGCACGCGCCTGGGCCTGTTCGATCCCGAACGCGCCGCCAAGATCAGCGGCAGCGGCTTCGTGGTGTTCACCGGGATGGGCGCGCGGCTGGAACGGGCGCTCATCGGCTTCCTGTTGGACCTGCAAGGCTCGCACGGTTACACGGAGATCAGCCCGCCGTTCCTCGTCAAGCGCGACTGCATGATCGGCACCAACCAGCTCCCGAAGTTCGAGGAGGATATGTATGGCCTGGAGGACGGCCAGATGTTCCTGACGCCCACCGCCGAGGTGCCCGTCACGAACCTCCACCGCGAGGAAATCCTCTCCGCCGAGGCGCTGCCGAAGATGTTTTGCGCCTACACGCCGTGCTTCCGGCGCGAGGCGGGTTCGGCCGGGCGCGAGACGCGCGGGATCATTCGCGTCCATCAGTTCGACAAGGTGGAACTGGTCAAGATCACCACCCCCGAGACCAGCTACGCCGAACACGAAAAGCTGACCGCCGACGCGGAAAAGGTGCTCCAACTGCTCGGCCTCCATTATAGGACCATCGAGCTTTGCACCGGCGACCTGGGCTTCGGCTCGGCGAAAACCTATGACATCGAAGTCTGGGCTCCCGCGCAGAAAGCATATCTGGAAGTGTCGAGCTGCTCGAACTTCGAGGATTACCAGGCCCGCCGCATGAACCTGCGTTTCAAGGACCCCGCCACGGGCAAAAACCGCTTCTGCCACACGCTCAACGGCTCGGGCACGGCGCTGCCGCGCCTTTTCGTGGCGCTGCTGGAAAGCTGCCAGCAGCCCGACGGTTCGTTGCGCGTGCCGGAGCCGCTCCAAGATTATCTGAAGGCCAAGCGGATCGGTTGATCGCTCCTGCAAAAACCCCCGCCGGATGACCATCGACGCCGCGAGCGGACGCGCCGAGTTCCCGGAACTCGGAGTTGGCGTGGGTCCGACGCTCACGCGCGCGCGGTTCCTCCGGTTGCCTGTGGCCGCGCAATCCCGGACGGTCGGCTACCACGAGCCGTGCCGGCGCTGCCAGTAGCCCGGCGCGCCGCAGAGCGACACCGAGCTTTACGTCGTCCTCCAGTTTCACCGCGAACGGCTGCTCGCCCTGGAACTGTTTCACAGCGCCGCGCGCTTCGGCAACTCCTGGGACGATTGGACTGAGCAGCGCGAAGTGGCGCGCAAGGCTTTCCACGAACACTGGCTGGCAACCGAACTAGGCTTGTCCTGTAGACGCTACGGTTGGGGCGAGATTTCGTCGAACTATGACCCGAAAGGCGGCGTCAGCGCGCTTCTCGTTAGTTACAAGGGGCCGAACATCTGGCAGAGCTTCGGGCGAAAGGCGGGCCGCTGGTGGAGCGCGACCAGTCAGTTGCAAGGATCGTCAACGTCCACCGGCGCATGAACCCGTATCCGGCAGCCACGGCGTTCGCGCGCAAGCTCGAAACCGCCCTGCGCGGTCATTCGCCCGCCGGGCGGTATCTGGTGGGGGTGTCGGGCGGACGGGACTCGGTGGCGCTGCTGCACGGGTTGGTCGCGGCGGGTTTCCGGCGGCTGGTGGTTTGCCACCTCGACCATGGGTTGCGCGGGGAAGCATCGGCGGAGGACGCGCGGTTCGTCGGCCGGCTCGCCGGGACGTTGGATTTGCCCTTCGAGCAGGAAGCCGCCGACGTGGCGGCGATGGCCCGCCGGGCAAAATGCTCGCTGGAAACCGCCGCGCGCGACGCCCGGTACGCGTTCTTTTTCGCCGTCGCCGCGAAACGCCGCTGCCGGACGGTGTTCCTCGCACACCACGCCGACGACCAGGCCGAGACGTTCCTCTTCAATCTGTTGCGCGGGGCGGGTCCGGCCGGACTCGGTGCGATGGCGGCGGAAACGGTCCGCACCGTTGGCCGGCGCAAGCTGCGCGTTCTCCGGCCCCTGCTCGCCGTCTGGCGCGCGGAGATCGACGCCTATTTGCAAGCGCACGGCCTTCGATGGCGCGAGGACGCCACCAACGCCGACCCCGCCCACGCCACCCGCAACCGCCTACGCGCGGAAGTTCTCCCGTTGCTCGAATCCGCCATGGGCCGCGACGTGCGCCCGGCGCTCTGGCGCGCGGCGGACATTCTCCGCGCCGAGGAAAACTGGCTGGCGAGCCTTTCGACGGACGATGAACCGTTCCCCCTTCGCCTCCCGGTAAAGAACCTCGCCGCGCAATCCCTCGCCAGACAACGCCGCCTGTTGCGCGGCTGGCTGCGGGCGCGCGGGGTGCCCGGCGTGGGCTACGAGGAAATCGAACGCGTCCGTTCGCTGTTGGACCCGGCCAGCGGACCCGCGAAGGTCAATCTCCCCGGCGGCCGTCACGCCCGGCGTCGGGCCGGCGTACTGTTCGTGGAAGCGCCGGGTGTTTCCTCCGACCGGCGCGCCTTGCCCGGGAAATGATCGTAGTGCCGCCAGGCGTACCACCCGTACGCGATCACCTCGCGCGCCGTTGAATACAGGTCGCGCCACGCAAAGGTACGCGCCGACCCGCTTGAAACGTCGTGCGCCCCGAAATGCCCCAGCGCCAACCGCGCGCGCGGGACGTGGAAATAATGCGTCACCACGCACACGCCCCGCCAGTCGTGCTCGCGCATGATCGCCACCGTGTGCCGCGCGCTTTCGTAGGTGTTCACCCCGGCGCTATCGACGATCACCGCCTCTGCCGGGACCCCGTGCGCCACGAGGTAATCGCGCATGACCGCCGCCTCGTCGTGCCCCTGCGGATCGACCCCGCCGCTGACGATCACGCGGTCGAAATACCCCAACCGCCGCAGCCGCAGCGCCGCGTCCAGCCTCGCTTGCAAATGTGCCGACGGACGGTTGTCGGCCTCAACGGCATTGCCCAACACGAGCCCGACTTCCGATTCTCCCAAGTGGTCGCACAACCCGAACGCCACCAGCGCGGCCATCGCCAGCGCGAACAACCCCGCCGCCCCACCGACTGCCGCCGGCGTCCAACGGACGATCCGGCTTCGGCGCGACGGCTTCATCTTTGGTGGATGGCGCTCTCCGAGCGGCATTGGTCAACGATTGCGGCGCAGCCGCCTAATTCTTCCAGACGCCTGCGGCGTGATGGGAAGTAATGCCGCTCGGAGAGTGCCGTCCACCTTTTCCGCGTTCTTTATCCGCGTCCGGGAAACGTCAACTCCGCCACGCCGCTCTTGTCCAACTCGCCGAGACCCTTGTCGATCATCTTCTGGTACTGCGCCTTCGTCGCGGCGGCCAATGGCAGGTCGAGGCCGTGTTGCTCGCCGAGGGTCAACGCGATCCCGCTGTCTTTCGCGGCGTGCGCGGCGGAAAAATAACAATCGTGCGCGCGGTTTTGCATGTCCTCGCCGTCGGTCTGGAGCACCCGGCTCGCCGCGCCCGTCTCGCCGAACACTTCTCTCAACATCGTCAGGTCGAGCCCTAATGCCGCGCCGAGCCCGAGTCCTTCGGCCAGGCCGGCGGTGTTGATGTTCATGACCATGTTGACCAACGCCTTGACCTTCGCCGCCGAGCCCGCCGCGCCGATGTAGCGCACCGTCGAGCCGAGGTGTTCCAAGATCGGCCGCGCGCGCTCGAACGTCTCCGGCCGGCCGCCGCACATCAGGTAAAGGCTGCCTTCGCGCGCCTGCGTGATGCTGGACGCCATGCACGCCTCCAGGCTCTCCGCGCCGACGAGTTCCGACGCCGCTTCCACCGCGTGATGGACCGCCGGGCTGACGGTGGCGCAGTTGATGAACAACCGCCCCTTCGCCGACGCCGGGGCCAGCAGCGAATGCGCGCTGCCGGCGTCGAAAATATGACGCATTGCCATGTCATCGGACACCACCGTCACGACCGTCCGCGCCCGCGCGCTCACCTCGTCGAGCGAACGCGCCGCGAACGCGCCGAGTTCGGCGGCGAGGCCGGCGGCGGCGGCGGCGTTTGTGTCGTAGACCGCCGCGACCTGGAAGCCGCGTTCGGCCAGCCGGCGGGCCATGTTGGTCCCCATGCGGCCGACGCCGACGAAGCCGACCGATTTTTCGGGGGGAAGTGGGGACGCGTCCATGCCGGGATGTTGCGTTGGGGGTCATTCCGAAGCAAATAGGAAATTCGCGCGAGACGACCGAACAAACGCTCCTTTCGCCGGTCAACGCTTCGCCGATCCGCCATTCGCCGGCTAAACCAGACCCTGCATGATTCCGACTGACCACGCCGCCGTTCCTCTTCCCCGTCCGGCTCCGATGCCGAACTCGTGGAAAACGGCGGCGCGTTTTTTCGTGATCGTCGGCGCGCTGGGCCTGGTCGTGATTTACAGCATGGCCGCGCTCTGGCGGCGGGACCCGGCGGTGCTGTTCTGGACGACGCTGCTTTATTTCTCGTACGAACTCGGCATCAACGTATTGCTCGTGACGGCGGCGTGGTTCGGTCTGCGCGCGCGGCGGTGGGCAAGCACCGTTCCCGCGACCGCCCTCCGCCCCGAGCTGGCGGTGCTCATCGCCGCGCACAACGAACGCACTTGCATCTTCGATACGCTGGAAAGCGTGTTCGCGCAGGAGGGCGTCGCGGAGGTTATCGTCGCCAGCGACGGCTCGACCGATGGGATGAACGAGGCGCTCGTTGAACGCTTCGCCCTCCGGCCCGACCCTGCGGTGGAACACGCCTGGCGCGGCGGCTCGGGCGAGCGCCTGCTGCTTTTGGCCTTGCCCAAACTTGGCAAGGGCGGCGTGCTCAACGCGGCCCTCGCGCAAACAACCTCTGGGGTCGCCGCCACGCTCGACGCGGATACGCGGCTCGCCCCGCATGCGCTCGCGGCGCTCGCCGACGCGTTCCGCGACCCGGCGGTGGCGTCGGCGGGCGGGTTCGTGTACGTACGCAACGCTGCGCGCGGGCCGTGGCTGGTGCGCTACCAATACTGGGAATACGTCAAAAACTTCATGTGGCGCATCGGCTTGGCCCATCTTGGGGTTTGCTTGCAGGTGTCGGGGGCATTCGGCGCGTTCCGCACGCGGATATTACGCGGGATCGGCGGTTTCAGCGGACACAGCCTCGTGGAGGACTACGAGGTCATCTACCGGCTGCACGAACACATGCGCTTGGCCGGGGAGAACTACTGCGTGGAGGTCGTGCCCGACGCGGTTGCGTACACGGATTCGCCGGACACGGTGCCGTCGTTCGTCCACCAGCGCACGCGCTGGTTCGCGGGCTTCCTGCAAACGCTCTGGGAATACCGCCGGATGGTCGGGAACCCACGCATGGGTCTGGTTGGCACGCTGATGCTGCCGATCAAGTGCGTGGACGCGATCCTGCCCGTGTGGGGATCGCTCTCGCTGGCGGTGCTCCTTGCGGCGACGCTGCACGGCTCGGCGGCGTGGGAACGCGCGGGCCTGTTCCTCTTCCTCGCGCGCTGGGTCGTGGACCTGGCCCTGAGCGGGGTCATGTGGAACTGGCACCGCCGCCTTTTCCCCGACCGGGGGCACGTCTTGCCCGGCGCGGTATTGGCCGCGCACATGGCGACGGAGGGGATCATTTTCAACTGGTTCCGCCAGATCGCCGTGCTCAACGCCTATAGTTGGTTCGTGCGTCGCGTACGGAAGTGGCACCAACCGAGGTGGGGCGTCGCTTCGACGACGCCCGGGTCCGGCTAGAAGCGAATCCTCATTTGGCTGACTTGAGCGATTCGATCACCGCAGCGAATTCAGTGTCGTGCGCTTTCGCGGTCGCCAGAGGACCGCTGAACCAGAAGATGAGGGGCTTGCCGCCGGCCGGGGTGATGCGCACCGCGCTGATGATCCAGTCCACATTCTGCCCCGTCTTGCCACGCAGGTTCACGCCGTACATGTCGAGGCCGTTGGCATTCTTGTGCGCGCCGCGATCTTGGAGCTGGGTGTCGTGCAATCCCGTCCAGACATTTTTGGCCGCCTCTTGCGCCCGCTTCTCCAGCGCGGCCTTCGGATCGGCCAGGCCGGTGCGGTCGACCTCGAAGCCGGAACTGGCATTCGCAGAATCCGGTGCCGAGACGATGATGTATTCGTCCATCATCATGCCGGCGGTCCACTTGGCAGGCAGCGTCACCCGGATGCTCGGGTTCTTGGCGGGGAAATCGAACGGCGGCTCGTCGGCGGCGGCCCGCGGGACAACGGCCAGCAAGCTGCCTGCGGCACAGAGAACAACCAGGGTGAAGGATCGGCGGAGGGAACAAGGGATTTTCATTGAATGGAACGGGTGCTTTGGAAGAAGGCGGCTGGATGTCGCCGCGAAGGAACGTCACCGCGCGACCGTTTTGCAATCATTTCACAACATACCGGATCACCCCACCGGTTTCCGGTCCGAGAAAACGGCGCTAGATTGCCCGCGACATGAGCATCATCGAAGCCGAGGGCCTGACCAAAGTCTACCGCACCTACCGCAAGGAACAGGGCCTTTGGGGAGCCATTAAAGGGTTGGCCAGCCGCAAGTACGACGAGACCCGCGCGGCCGACAACGTTTCCTTCCGCATCGAAGAGGGTGAGTTCGTCGGCTTCCTCGGCCCCAACGGCGCGGGGAAAACCACCGTACTCAAAATGCTCTCGGGCTTGCTTTACCCGACCTCGGGTCGGGCGAGCGTGCTCGGCTTCGTGCCGTCGGAACGCCGCAACGAGATGAAGCGGCAGTTCAGCCTGCTCATGGGCCAGAAAAACGCGCTCTGGTGGGACTTGCCCGCGCGCGAGTCACTTGAACTCAACCGCGCCATCTACGGTATCGAGCCGGGACGTTACCGCGAGATCGTCACGCATCTGACCGAACTGCTCGACGTGGCCGACAAGCTCGGCGTGATGGTGCGCGAACTTTCCTTGGGCGAGCGCATGAAGATGGAACTCATCGCCGCCCTCTTGCACAGCCCGAAGGTATTGTTCCTCGACGAACCCACCATCGGGTTGGACGTGATCAGCCAGCGCAAGGTGCGCGAGTTCCTGCGCGCGTACAACGCCGAGCACGGCGTCGTCACGGTGTTGACGAGCCATTACATGCAGGACATCGAGGAGTTGTGCAAACGCGTGATCGTCATCGACGGCGGCAAGCTGATCTTCGATGGTCCGCTGGAGGAAATCACGGCCCGGTTTGCCAACGGGAAGATTTTGGAACTGGATTTTACCGGGCGCGACGGCAACCGGGACTTCGCCGGGTTGGGCGAGACCCTCGCGCGCACGGAAACGAGCGTGCGCTTGCGCGTGCCGCGCGACGAGGTGGCG
>CALMVM010000559.1:7324-10588 GCA_937873255.1 uncultured Verrucomicrobiota bacterium
GTGCCGGCGGCTGTTCCAGGCGTACCCGGTCAAGGATATCCGCGTGGAGGAAGTGCCGATTGAGGAGGTCATCGCGCAGCTCTTTGCGCAGAGTGCGGTGGGGGCGGCTCCGACCGACAGAACAGATTGACAAACACGGTACGGGCTGGAACGATAAAACCATGGATCGGGCAAGCGTCGAGTTTCCTCGGACTTGGGAGGAGGTCTGCAATAATCCGTTATTCGCGGAGATGCCTTACCGCTTCGAAATCAACCGCCGGGGGAACATTGAGTTGAGTCCACACAGTCTTTCCCATTCAAGATACCAAACCGCCATCCAGCAATTTCTCAACCGTCTTTTGCCGACAGGTTTCACTTTACAGGAATGTCCTATCCGCACAAAGGCGAGTAATCCAGTGGCCGATGTCGTATGGGTCTCGCGTACGCGGGATAAAAAAATCAGGGCTCATTTTGCTTACAAGGCAGCCCCAGAAATTTGCGTGGAAGTACGGTCGCCCAGCAATTCGCAACGCGAACTGAACTCAAAGAGAGCGGATTACTTTGAAGCCGGCGCGTCGGAATGCTGGTTCTGCAATCTAACAGGCGGCATGACTTTTTTCGGCCCAGAAGGTGAACTAAAAAAGTCAGTCCTCTGCCCTGATTTCCCGAAGAAAATCAAGATTTGAACGCCTGAGAAGGTGTCCAGAACGATTATGTTTCCGCGTTTAGAATCGGCAGCAACTGCCGCGCGAGCCCTTCCCACGTGCCGAACGTCCGACGTTCCGCCTCGTCGCACAGCCGCCGGTACAACGCCCGGTCGTCCAGGAGCGTCTCGATCCCCGCCGCCAACGCCGCCGGGTCCGTCTGGTCCACCGCCAGACAGCCACCGCCCGCCGAAGCCTCGCCGATGGCTCCGTTTTGACCGCACACGCACGGCCGGCCGTGCCAGAGGCTCTCCACGATGGGGATGCCGTAGCCTTCCGCGAGCGACGGAAACACCGTGAACGCACACCCCTCGTACGCCCGCCGCAACGTCGCGTCGTCCACGTGCCGCAGCCAGCGCACCGGACGGCCGGCGGCCTGGAGGACGTCGATCTTTTCGACGACGCGCGCGCCCCATTGCGCGGTGGTCCGGCCGACGAGCACCAACTCCCAGTCCGCACCACGGGTCCAGGTGCGTTCGGCGGCTTCGAGGAGCCCCAAATGGTTTTTGCGCGGCTCGAACGTCGCCACGCACAGCACCGTCCGTCGTCCCCCGGACGGCGGCGGCACGATCCGTCGCGCGGCCCCGTCGTGATCCACCGGCCAGGTGAAAACCGACACCGGCGGCATCGCGTCATCCGAGCGCCCGCCTTCCCGCCACCAGGCGCGCAAATCGGCGGCGGATTCCTGGGAAATCGTCACGATCCCATCGAACCCGCCGAGCGCGCGCAAGTATTCGGCGAACCCCACCTGTCGGCCGGGCGGCATGATGTCGGGCCGACGCAGCGTCAATCCATCATAAAAGAGTCCGACCCGTCGTGGCGTGGGTTTTGCCTGGGCGGCGGGCATCAGGTCCGGCTGACGCCACGCGAGGGCGTCGTGGCACACGCCCACCCGGCGCGCGGCGACGCGCGCGGGCAGGGCTTCGAGCCAGGGGATGCGGTTGTCCTGAAAGATCTCGGGGACAAACAACGTGTCGGCGGCGGTCAGGCGCGCGGGCAGGTCGAGGCGGTTGCAGCGGTGAGAAATTGCGCGCGTGAGTTTGCTCCACAGCGGCACGGCATTGGCGCGGCGGCCCGGTTCGGCGTCAGCGGCGGCGCGGCCGGCGAAGGGATTTTCCAGGAAGCCCCGCTCGCGCCGGGACAGCGTGCAATACGATGCCAACGCCGGGTCCCAGATCAACGGCGTCAACGGCACGAGGGCCGAGAGCGCCCGGTGGAGTCCGCGCACGACGCGCTGGACGCCGGTGTTCATCGGCGATTTGCAGGAACTGGTAACGTCGAGGTAGAGCAAGGGAGAAAATGCAGAATGCAGAATGCAGAATGCAGAAGTCCAGAAAGCAGAAGGAAAAAGATACGGCGGGACGGCAGTCTGCAAAAGGTACGTTCAAGAATGAAGACATCGGAATTTGCACCGTCTATCAGCCCAGAGGCCGATGCCATTTCGATCTCCCCCCGTTCCCGCCTTCCGGACTTCTGCATTCTACATTCTGCATTCTGCATTTTCCGCTTGGCCCACTTCTCGCTTTACAGGGGAGTTCTTGACCCGAACGCCGCCTTCCCGCAAATTTGCCCTGACCGCGTGTACGTTCCCTTCCCGGTGCTTCCCAGCCCAACCATGGACCTTCCCACCACGTTGTCCCACGACGAACTCTTCACCGAACTCGAACGCCTCCAGGCCGAGAACCGCTCCCTCACCGCCGAGAACCGTTCCCTGCGCGAGTCGCGCGACCAGTCCGCGCGTGGCGAGCGGCGCTATCGGCTCATCACCGAGAGCGCCTTCGACCTGATTTGCGAGGTTTCCCAGCACGGTTTTTACACTTACGTCAGCCCCAACCACCTCGAAATCCTCGGCTACCGCCCGAAGGAATTGCTCGGACAGAATTTCTCCACCCTCATCCACGCCGACGACGTGGCCGGGGTCGTGGAGAAATTCAGCGAGTGCATCGTCGCCAGCATCCCGTTCGTGAGCACGTTCCGGTTGCGCGCCAAGGATGGCTCCTGGCGCTGGCTGGAGGCGTCCGCCAAACCGCTCGAGAACCACGCCAACCCCAACGCCGCCGCGTCCGCCGCGCTCCCCCCGGCGTCGGCGGGCGTCAATCCCTACGACGGGCAGGCGGTCTTCGTGTACCGCGACGTGACCGAACGCCGCGAGACCCGCCGCGCGCTCGCCACGGAATCCGAACGGCTGACCGTCACCCTCGGGGCCATCGCCGACGGGGTGATCTCCACCGACCTCGAAGGTCGAGTCGTCCAGGCCAACGACGCCGCCCTGCGCCTGCTCGGGCTGCGCCACGACGCGATCCTGCATCAACCCATCGACGAACAGGTCACCTACCTCGAAGCCGCCAACCGCACGCCGCTCGACAGCCTCGTGGCCTGCGCGTTGAAAAAAGGCGTCGCCTGCGCGCTGCCGCTCTCCGGGCACACGCTGCTCTACGTGCGCGCCAACGGCACGGAATTCTCCGCCAGCGGCACGGCCACGCCGATCCGCGACCAGGACGAGGGGATCATCGGGGCGGTGCTCATTTTCCGCAACACTGCCGAACGCCGCCGCATGGAGCAGGAACTCCTCAAGCTCGGC
>CALMVM010000559.1:10598-11067 GCA_937873255.1 uncultured Verrucomicrobiota bacterium
TTCAACAACCTCTTGACGGTTATCCTCGGCAACCTGTCGCTGACGAAGATCCTCCTCGCCCCCGGCGACACGGCGCTGCGGCGGCTGGCCGACACGGAAAAAGCGTGCCTGCGCGCGAAGGACCTCACACGGCAACTGTTGGCGTTCGCGCGCGGCGGACTGCCGGTGAAGAAACCCCTCGCCCTGGAGCCGCTCGTGCGGGAGTCCACGCGGTTGATCCTACAGGATTCGGCGGTGCCGTACCGTCTGAATTGGCCCGACTCGCTGCCGCAGATCGATGGCGACGCCGAGCAGCTCCACCAAGTGCTCTACGAGTTGTTGACCAACGCCGTCCACGCCAGCCCAACCGGGGGTTCGCTGCACCTGCGCGGCGAACTGCTGAAAGTGCAGGAGGGCGGCGCGCTGCCCCTGCCGGGGGGTGATTACGTGCGGTTAAGCGTGCGCGACGAGGGCGTGGGCATCGCCGAGG
>CALMVM010000560.1 GCA_937873255.1 uncultured Verrucomicrobiota bacterium
ATCCCCGCCGCCTTCCGCGACCCCCCCGAGCGCGCCGACACCATCGCCGAACTCAACGTCTCCCCCGACCTGTTGCGCGAACTCCTTTCCCACGACGGGACCGGCCGCGCCAACCCAAAGAAGTCGTAGTCCGTGCAACGGGCCACCGACAAGAAGATCATCGTCGTCACGCGCGAGGCGCGCCTCGACGGCCTGCGGCGGCGTTTCAACACGACGCGGCAGGCGAAGTTCTACGTCGAGCACCTCGGCGGCGATTTCAACGATTACACGGCCGAGAAGGACACGTACCAGCGCGCCATCGCGGAGACCGACGCGATCCTGCGTCCACTCGGATTGGTGCAGTTCATCGACCGGGCGTTTTTGCCCAATTTCGTGTTCGGCCCGGACGATACGGTGGTGGTCCTCGGGCAGGACGGGCTCGTGGCCAACACGCTCAAATACACCGGCCCGCGCCCGGTCGTCGGGGTCAACCCGGACCCGGGGCGGTTCGACGGCGTATTGCTGCCCTTCCTCGTGCACGACCTGGAGAAAATCATGCCCGAAACCCTCGCCGGCCGCCGGCCGCGCAAGAAGGTCACGATGGCGTTGGCGTCGCTCAACGATGGACGCGAGTTGCACGCGGTCAACGATTTCTTCGTCGGCCCGCGCTCGCACGTTTCGGCGCGCTATGTCATCGAACACGCCGAGCGCAAGGAAACGCACAGTTCCAGCGGTGTGATCGTTTCGACCGGGCTGGGTTCGACGGGTTGGCTCAAAAGTTTGCTGACCGGCGCGGACGCGATCTCGGCGGCCGTCCACGGTGGCAAGGGACCGCCGAGCCCGCCCCTCCCACCGATGGGTTGGGACGCGGATTACCTGTACTTCACGGTGCGGGAACCGTTCCCGAGCCGGACGACGGCGGCGGCGTTGGTGTTCGGCGCGGTGACGGCCAGGGAGCCGCTCCTGTTGACCTCGCAGATGGCGGAACACGGCGTGATCTTCAGCGACGGGATCGAGGCGGATTTCCTGGAGTTCAATTCCGGGGCGCAAGCGCGGATCACCGTCGCCGAGGAGAAGGGGCGGCTGGTGTTTTGAGCGGTGGTCCACTCCCGGTTTGACCGTCCAGAGTTTCGCCGCTCGACGCGCCGGGCCGGATGCGGTTTCGTAAAGGCCCTCGCGGAACGCCATGAAAGTCGTCTGTCCCCTTTGCCGGCAGGCGCTCGAATTCGACCGCGCGCGGTCAATTACCTGACGTGCCACGATAACCTCGTGTTGTGGGACAAGCTGCGCGCGTCGATGCCCAACGCGGACGAACCCGGGTTGGTCGAGACGATGAAGCTCGGTTATCTGGCGTTGTTCACCGCGCAGGGCGTGCCGTTCTTGCACGGCGGCGAGGAGTTCGCCCGTTCCAAGGGCGGCAACAATAATTCCTACAACGCACCCGACTCGGTCAACGAGATCGACTGGTCGCTCAAGCACAGGCACCTCGAGCTTTTCAAGGATGCGCGCGACGCCATCGCCCTGCGCAAGGCGCACCCCGTTTTCCGTTTGCGCACGCGCTCGCAGGTGGAGTCGCGCCTGCAGTTCGCGGGGGCGCGCAACGAGCGAGTGTTGATGTTCACGCTCGACGGTTCGGGCCTCCCGGGCGAAGCGTGGTCGCGCGTGTGCGTGATCCTCAACAGCGACGGGGCCGCCGCCGAGATTTCGCTGCCGTCCGGCGCGCGGTCGGTTGCCTTCAGAGAGCGGTCCCTACCAATCGGTTTGGATGCGCCTGCGACGCGATAATTCCCTTGCCGCGCTCATTTATTGGACAGTTTACTTTGCCGCTTTCGCCTTTGGTGGTCGCCGACGCAAATGCTACATTGGCAGACCCCCGCAACGGTTTCCCCCGCCCCGAGACCGTCCCCCGATGAGGTCGCTCCGTTTCCTTTCCTTCTACCTTTTTGCGCTCCTGTGGGTCGCCGTTTTGGCGGCGGCGGCGCGTCCTCCGTGCGCGCGGAAGCGATGATCCAGTATTTCAACACGAGTTGGAACGAAATCACCGCCAAGACCCCCGAACTCGCCTAGGCGGGCTACGACTCGATCTGGATTCCGCCGCCGACCAAGGGTGGCGGGGCGCTCTCCGTCGGCTACGATCTCTACGACCCGCTCGACCTCGGCATCAGGGATCAGAAGGGCACCGTCGCCACGTACTACGGCATGGAGGCCGACCTCCCGCGGCTCGTGGAGACGGCGCACCGCTTCGGCATCCGCGTTTATCTCGACAACGTCATGAATCACCGGGGCTTCGACGTGCCCGGCTACGACGCGAACACCCCCATCATTGCTACCGGCCGGACGGCACCTACGTCGGCTTCGGCCCGAACAACGGCCTGACCGCGAAAACCCTCGCGGACAACGCCGATTTCTACGGCGAGTACGTGCAGGACTACCTCTCGCGCGCGGCCCGCTGGGAGATCGACCGCACGCACGCCGACGGCTTCCGGCTGGACGCGGTCAAGTACAGTTCCTGGCGTGGTCCGTGACGGGCAGCAACAACGGCAATACGAACGCCTATTTGTTCGCTCCGCTCCTATCGCTCCTTGTTGGCCTGCGCGATCACGAGGAACTGCTTCCCCGCCAAACGCCACAGAAAAGGTAGTTTCAAGTACATCCGCACCAATCCCAACGGCGGCCGCGTGCCCTGCGCCATGGTGTAGGGAAGGAAGCGCGCCAGACATTTCTCCACCTGGAAATCCGAGAGTTCCAGCGCTTCCCGCAACGCCAGTTCCGTCAGCGGCAGGTAGTGGTCCCAGAAGTCCCAGTACGCGCCGGGCAGGTGCTGATGTTCGGCCCCAGACAGATGATCCGCCCGCCTGGCTTCAAGCACCGATGGGCCTCGGCCAGAGTGTCGCGCAAGGCGTCCTTGTGACGCAGGTGCTCGAATAAATTGCTTGTGAAGACGCAGTCCAAACTGCTGTCCGCCACCTGCCAAGGCTTGGAACAATCCTGTTCGAGAAATTGCACGTCCGAGGCGAGACGCGTGCGTCCCTCGGGGTTCAGGTCCATGCCGTACTTCTTGTCGGCCCGGATGTTGTTGATGAACTCGCCCCAACCGCAGCCCAGGTCGAGCACGGTCGAATCGGGCGGGATCATTTTTTGAAAGAACTCCGCCGTCAGGATTTTCCACACCGCATCGCGGTACTCCTGCTGGACGCCGAAGCGCATCGCATACTCTTTTTGCAGCTCGGTTTTGATCCGCTGTTCGTCCATGGGGAAATCCGGTCGATTCCGATCAACCCTGGGCGGTCGGTGCGGGAGCCGTGACGGCGGGGCGCGCGGAGACTGGTTTGGGTCTGTGATAATCGCCTCGGCTAAAATACTTCTCCAGCCAGAGATACAGGCAGATGAACAGATAGCGGCTGCCCATTTCCTTGATCTTGAGCTTGCCGACGCCCGTGCGGCGGTTGCGCCAGGTGATGGGGATCACCGTCCAGGTGAATCCCCGCACGATGGCCTTGAGCGGGAGTTCGACGGTGAGGTTGAAATGCGGGGCGATCAACGGCCAGCAGCCCTCGATGACCTCGCGCCGGTAGGCCTTGAAGGCGTTGGTCGTGTCGTTGAGCTTGATGTGGAAAAGCGTGCGGATGAAGAAGTTTGCCAGCCGGTTGACCTTCAACTTCAACCACGGGTAATCGATGACGCCGCCGCCCCGCGCGAACCGGCTGCCGAACACGCAGTCATAGCCCTCGTTGAGCAGTTGCCAGTAGCGCACCACGTCGCGGCAGTCGTCGCTCTCGTCGGCCATCATCACGACCACGGCGTCGCCACGCATGCAGTCGAGGCCGTGGATGATGCCCCGTCCGAAGCCGGGCGCGCCGAGGTTCTGCACGGGCGCGAGTTCGGCGATCCGTTCCTTGAGCGCGAGGAGGATGGGCCAGGTGGCATCCGTACTGCCGTCGTCCACCACGACGATCTCGTGCGGCACGCCGTGCAGCCGCAGTTCCAGGTGCAGGTGCTCGACCGTCGAGGCGATGCATCCCTCCTCGTCCCGCGCCGGGATGACAATGGACAGCAGCCGCAACGCGGGCGGGCCGACCGTCGGCGCGGCGCTGGGCTGCCCGTTGTCTGGGGCCGGGACGTGACTCATGCGGAAAGTAGGGCTAGTATTCATCAACGCCGCCGGATGTCCACCATCGCCTCCGCGTTGGCGTTGACCACCTTTGTGAATCTCTTCATCACCGGGATCTGCGGATTTGTCGGTTCGCGCGTGGCCGAAGCCATCCGGCAGATCCGGCCGGAGTGGTCCGTGTCCGGGTTGGACAATTTCATTCGTCCCGGCAGCGAAACGAACCCGGAACGCCTGCGCGCCCTCGGGATCGGGATTTTCCACGGCGACGTGCGCATGGCCAGCGATCTGGACGCGCTGCCGCCGACCGATTGGGTCATCGACGCCGCCGCGAATCCGAGCGTGCTCGCCGGCACGGACGGCAAATCGAGCAGCCGTCAGGTGGTCGAGCACAATCTCGTGGGCACGATCAACGTGTTGGAACATTGCCGCCGCCACCACGCGGGGCTTACTCTGCTCAGCACGAGCCGCGTTTACTCGGTCCCGCCGCTGGCGGCTCTGCCCGTCGAGCCGGCCGACGGAGCGTTTCGCCTGCGGACCGGCGCGCCGCTGCCGCCGGGAGTTTCTGCGGCCGGGCTCGACGAAACGTTCTCGATTGCACCGCCCGTGTCACTCTACGGCGCGACCAAGCTGGCCAGCGAGACGCTCGCCCTGGAGTACGGCAGCAGCTTCGGATTCCCGGTGTGGGTCAACCGTTGCGGCGTCCTGGCGGGCGCGGGGCAGTTCGGCCGACCGGATCAGGGCATCCTGGCCTATTGGATCAACTCCTGGCTGCGCCGCCGGCCCTTGAAGTACATCGGCTTCGGCGGCGCGGGCTGGCAGGTGCGCGACGCTCTGCACCCGCGCGACCTGACGGAGCTGATCGTCCGGCAAATCGAGCACGACGCCGCCGGCGGCGACGCGCCCCGGTTGGTCAACGTCGCCGGCGGGGCAACGAACACGTTTTCGCTCGCGGAGTTGAGCGCGTGGTGCCGGCGGCGGTACGGAGAACATGAGGTGGCGGCTGACCCCACGCCGCGTCAGTTCGACATCCCCTGGATGGTGCTCGACAGTTCTTTGGCCGGGGAAGTCTGGCAATGGCAGCCGCGCATTCCGCTGGCGGCCATTTTGGAGGAAATCGCCTGCCACGCGGAGGAGCATCCGGGCTGGCTGGAGGGTTCCGCCCCGAGATGATTCCGCGACGACGGAGAGCAGCTACGGCGGGGATTCCAATCGTTCGCGTTCGGTGATGATCCGCAAGGCGAGCAGCGTTTCGGCCAACGTGCGCTGGAACACATAGTACCAACCCGGCCAGCCATCCAGAATCAGCCCGCGCGCGAACATCAGGTAAAAGAACATCACCGCCGGTGCGAGAAACGCCCGGCGACGGAGACGGTCCGGCCGGGAAAGCCCGGAAACGGGCGCGGCCAAGAGGTGCGGCGCCTCAATGAGCATGTAGCGATCCTGCGACCGCAGCCAGCGGGAGAGTGGCTTGCGGTCGTCGTGATAGATCACGCTTGAGAGCGAACGGATCGGACCATCGGCTGCCAGCAGTTGCGTGTGCCCGTCCGCGTGGTAGCGAGCGCGGTCCCGGCGGAACAGCACCGTGCGCGGCGGGTACACGCTCGCGCGCAAAGGCCGGCCGAACACCCGGAATCGGAAGCGCGCCGCGTAGCCCGCCACGTCATCATCGGGTGGGAGGCGCTCGATCTCCGCGCCCAGTTCCGGCGATACCTCGTAGTCCGCGTCAAGCGAGAGCACCCACGGGGTTCGCACCTGGTCCAGGCCGAAGTTCCACTGCGCGGTGTGGGTGTCGAACTTCCGTTGGATCACGCGGACGTTGGGATGCGCGGTCCGCGCGATTTCCAAAGTCGCGTCGGTGCTGAAGCTATCGACGAGGATCACCTCCTCCGCCCAGGTCAGCGCGGCCAGCGTGCGGCCGATGTTTTCCTGCTCGTTGTAAGAGAGGACGAGTGGGGTGACGGCGATCATGCCCAAAGATCGTCAGGCAGGCCGCGTCCCGCTCATGAGCATGGTCATCCACAATCCCGGGAAACGTCCCGCGCCGCGAAATTGCAGATCGACGACCCCAGCTTCGGTCGCAAGAACGTCCCCATCGGCCGCGAGGTTTTCAAAACAGCCGTTGGGGTAAGTGGCGCGGGCCAACGCGATCCCTTGCTGGCTGAAGTCGATCCCGGCGATCTCGCAGCCGCGTTCCAGAAACTGGCCGGCGGTGCAACCGTTGCCGCAGCCCACGTCGAGCACGCGCGTCCCGGGCTCGGTCCGGCCGCCCGGCGCGAACAGCGGCGGCATGAAATGCCGGTGCATGTGCGAAGCGCCGGCGTCCCGAAAACCGAAATCCCGGTAGTCCATCGCGCAAATTTTACATGCCGCGAGACGCTTACCCAGCCAAAATCTGCCGGACCGTTCGTTCGTATTCCCCGGCGATTGCCGACCAGGTGTAACGGCCGAGGACCAGTTCGCGCGCGCGCGCCCCGATGCTCCGCGCCGACTCCGGACGTTCCAGGAAGCCGAGCCACTCCGCCGCGAACCGGTCGGCGTCGCCCGTCGGCACGATCCGCACCGCGTCGGCGTCGCCGGCCTCGGGGAAGTTGCAGCCTTCGGTCAGCACGCACGGCAACCCGGCCGCCATCGCTTCGAGCACGGACATGCTGAAACCCTCGGAATACGACGGCGTGACGAACACGCTCGCCGCCGCCAGGGCACCGTGCTTCAGGTCGCCTTCCAGCAGTCCGGTGAACGTCACCGCATCCGCGCAGCCCGCCGCCTCGAAGAACCCCTGCGCGGTGGCCGTGTAGCCGATGGTATCCGGTCCGGCGATGACCAGATGCGTCTGCGGAAAATCTCCGCGAACCTGCCGGTAGGCCCGAGCGAGAATGTTCAGACCCTTTTTTGGGTCAACGCGATGCAGGAACAGAACGATGGTTTTCCCGCGAATTTCTGGAAAACGTTTCAGAAAAATCTCCGCCCTGGCCGGCTCGCACGCCGCAGCTTCCTGCGGATCGATCCCGTTGGGCAGGACGACGACCGGGGGGCCGAGTTTCAACGCCTCGATGTTCGCCGCCTCAGACCGGTTGAGAACGTGCAAGGCGCGCGCGCCGCGCAGCACGAAAGGGCGCTCTATCCATTCGTAGTAGAACCGTTTTTTCCACGCCTTGTAACCGAGCGCCCAAGGTTCCAGCATTCCGTGAGGAGTCAGGAGGTAGGGCACCTTCCGCCAACGGCACATCGCCGCCGCCGCCAGCACGGGGAAATTGAAGTCGGAATGGATGTGTACCAGGTCGTATTCCGCGACGTGACGCGCCAGCCACGCCGCCAGCGGGACGCTCAGTTTGTATTCCGCCGTGCCGAGCCGGCGAAAATATTGCTGCCGGTAGCCATCCTGTTCCAGCCAGCGGCCGACCGGCACGTCCAGCGTCGCCTTGCCGTCCGCGTCCGTCGTCACCAGGTCGATCCGCAACCCGCGCCGGGCCAGTTCCGCCGCCAGCAGCGGCAGTAGCTTGGAAGGGCCGCCGTAGACCGTGCCGAGCGCCGGGATGAGCAGCAGGATTTTCACGCGAGGTTCCAGCGTAGGGACGATCAGGGCTTTCTCAACAACAGGATCAGTGTCAGCCGGCAAAACAGCGCGTTCCATCCGCGCCGGACGACGGTGCCCGCCTCCCTCCGCGCCGCGCGCGCCGCTTCCCAAAAACCTGCGGCGAAGCGATCCAGCGACCAGTCCGCGACGATCCGGCGGCTGGCGAGTCCCATGGCTGCCAGATCGGTCGCGGGGTCGGCCAGCCGCGCCAGTCCCCGTGCGAGGGCCGCCTCGTCGGCGGGATCGAAGGTCCAGCCGTTGACACTTTCCTCGACGAGTTCGGGCGCGCAGCCGCACACCTCGGACAACAACACGGGCAACCCGGCGGCCATGGCTTCGTTCACGGCTAACCCCCACTGTTCGGACGTGCTGGCCAGCACCAGCGCCCCCGCCAGCGCGTAGTGGGCCGGCAGGGCATCGTATTGCAAAAAGCCGCGCAGGTGCACCGCGCCCGTCAGGCCGGCACGGTGGATCTGCGCCTCCAATTCCTCGCGGCCTGCCCCGTCGCCCAGCATCACGAGATCCCAGGCATCCGCTCCGGCTCCCTGCCGGTAAGCCGCGAACGCCCGCAGCAGACGCGGCAGATTTTTCTTGGGCACGAACCGGCTGACGCAGAGGAAATACCGTTCCGGCAGGCGCAGGCGGACGCGGGCCGCGACCGCCCCGGCGCGCGTTTCGTCCGCGCCACGGGCGAAATGCGCGTTGTCCACGACATCGTAGCCGAGGCTCACCGGTCGGGTGCCGAAGCCCAGCGCCGTCAGATACGCGGCGTGCCGGCGACCGGCGACGAACGCCGCCGCGCACCCGGCGAGCACGCCGCGTTTGAGCCATTCTTTCCAGAACACGCGCGGTTCGTCGTGCCGCTGGCTGTCCGACATCATCACCGCCGGCACCCCGCGCCGCCGGCACCAGCGCAACACGCGCAAGGCCCCACGGTCGCTCCAGCCGTTGAGGAACACCACGTCGGGCCGGCTGTCGGCGAGCACCGTCTCCAACGTCGCGGACCCGGTGGGCGCACGCCGCCGGAAGCGCAGGGAACCGGAGGCCACCTCGCCCCACGCGTAGGTATCCGCCGCCGCGTTCAACTCGACGACGGTGATCCCGCCGTCCGCCCCCGCGCGGTCCAGCCGCGCCGCGTGGTAGGGCCCGAGCCGCTCGACGAGGTAACAGGCATTCAAGGCGTGTGCGGAAGACCGGGGGCACCGGCCCGGCGCAACCGGCGCACCGGGACAGTCCGCCGCGCGGCAAAGGCTCCCTTGGGCTGGAACCATTCGAGGAGGCGCACGAGTCCGTAGGCGAAGACGAAAGGCCACAGGACCAGCAGCGTAATGTCGCGGCCCAGGTTGAAGGTCAACCCACAGCCCACCGAGAACAGCAAAAATCTCGGCAACTCGTAGCGCCGCAGCCACAGCTTCGACAGGATCGCCGTCCATCCGGTCATGAGCAGCGCCGCGGCGATGACCCCGAAGAACCGGCCGAAGTTTGAGATGCCCTGGCCGATCATCCCCGTGGAGATCGTGGCGTAGACGGCGTCCTCCTCGCTCCCGCTCGCGTCGCGGAAGCCTCGTGCGTAAGCGTAGTCGTAGCCGATCAGCGGCTTGTTGGACCAGAGGGCTCGCGGGACCGCGTTGGCGAGTTCGGCCAGGTAGCGTTGCCCCCAGTTCGGGCGGTAGTCGCCGTTCTGGACGAACGTGTCGATGTAGCAAAGTTCGCTGAACATGTCGAGGCCCAGCAGTCCTCCCTCACCTTCTTCCGAGGGGACAAATTCCAGCATCGCGGTGGTTCGATTCTCGCCGCTGTCGCCGCGCGAGTGCATGACCTGACCGAACCACAACTCGAGCGCCAGCAGGAACACGATGCCCACCAGGGCCTTCTTCCACCACTGCCCCCAGGTGGAGACCAGGTAGCAGAAGACCGAAGGCAGCGTCAACGCGAGGATGTTGCTCCGCGCGTGGTCGAAAAAGAAGTAGGGCGACACGAAAACGAACAACGCGCCGGCAATCCAGCGGGTCAGCCCCCGGGCGAGGATGGCCAGCACCCCGAAACTCGCGCACACGACGACGTAAAGATAGCCGCCGGTGGACACCAGGAAGTCCGTGCCCTGACCAATGCCTCCGCGCGAGAACATGCCGACCTTGGCCCCCGAAACCGGCGGCCAGAGGATGGCAGCCAGTTGCCACTCCGCGCGGGCGAGGCCAGCCACGAAGAGGACCAGCCAGAACGCCGCCAGCATGAACAAAAACGAGGTCAGAATCCCTGGCGGGAAGCGCGATGCCACGGATGCTGTCACCTCCGGCACGTTGCGGTGCGGGAGCAGATATTGCACGGCCACCCGGTAGGCCACCAGGAACAGGATCGTCTGATACAACGCTTGGTTCGTCACCGCCGGCCCGAATTTCATCAAAAACGTGGTGGGCCCCTGGGAAGGGATGCTGCTGAAATACCACGCGCCAACCGTGGCGTAGACCAGCAGACACGGCACGCACCACGCCCGGCGATTGAGGCGACAGGCTTCCACGATCAGCCCCAGCAGCACGAGGACGCCGAGGACGTACGCGAACGGATAATCGAGGTCAACGGCGGCCAGGAGCATGGGCGTGGGCGAGCGCCAGATATTCATTCAACATGCGCTCGGGAGTGAAGCTCGCAGCATATCCGGCCGCATCCGTGGGTTGCCAGTCATTTCTGGCGGCGAGACGCGCCAGGACGGCCCGCGCCAGCGCGGCGGGGTCCTGCGGCGGCACCAGCGAGCCGAAGCGCCCCCCGGCCAGCAGTTCACGGCAGGCCGGGCAATCGGTGGCGACAATCGGCAGGCCCGCCGCCATGGCTTCGAGCAGCACGGTGCCGAAGCCCTCCTGGTTGGTCGTGGAAAAAACGAAGAGGTCGGCTCGACCGAGCAACTCCGGCACGTCGCGCCCCGCGCCGAGGAAGCGGACGGATTCGCCGAGGCCCAGTTGCGCGGCGAGCCCCTCCAGTTCCGCGCGCAGACTCCCCTGACCGACGAGTTGCAGACGAAAATCCGGCCGCCGGGCCAACACGAGCGCCGTCGCCCGCAACAGGGTGACGTGATCCTTGTGCGCTTCCAGCGTAGCCACCATAATCGCCACCGGACCGCCTTCCTCCGGGGCGTCGTGATCCATGCCCTCGCGCGCCAACCGCGCCCTGGCCTGAATTTGCGCCGTCCGCACGCAGTTGTAGACGGTGGAGAACAGCAAGCCGGGAAACCCGCGCAACGAGCGATGCAGGTCGCGCACGTAGTCCGAGCAGCAGACGACCCGGCCGCCCAGCAGCCAGAACGGCAACAGGACGATCCGCGACATCCAATCGTTGCGGCGGTCGCGCACGGGCGGGTTGCCGCTGTGCGCCAGCAGGGCGACCCGGCCGCCACGCGCCCAACGCGCCCCGAGCGCCGTCCACTGGGCGAAGCCCAAAAACCAGCAGATCACCAGGTCCGGCCGCCGCTCGGCGCAGACGCCGCGCACCCGGCGCACGACGCGCAGGAATTTCCGCCAGCCTCTGCCGCTGAAGAGTTCGTCCTCGCCGTACCACGCCGCGCGGCGGCGAAGCTCCCCGGTCAGGTCCGCCGGGGTGCGGTGGAGAACGAACACTTCCTGTTCGTGCCCCGACACCTCCAGCCAGTCGAGTACCAGGTTGGGCGTCCCCTCGGCGCGCGGGGTGGCAAGAAGGTGGAGGATCCGCATCTCGCAAGTCTCGCTGCCGTTCACCGCCTCGCCGATGCTTTCTTAGCGCCGCGCTTCGAGGGCCAGGGCATTCTCAAAGCGTCCGGCGTCTTCGACCTTCTCGAAAAGCGGGTCGCCGGCGTCGTGGAATTAGCAGCGACGGACCTCCCGGAATCCCGCCCGGTCCGGTTCTGCCGCCAGTTCCGGACGAAACGGTCCACCACCGGTAGCCGTTCCAGCCGTAGGGTGGGCGAGGAATCGAAATTGCTCCACTCGACGGGCGCGCGCCAGCCGGCCTCGTGTTGTACGTAATGGTCCTTGGTCATGGAACGGCCGGGTCGTCCCGCCCGCCGCACGGTGCCCGTTTCCGGAGGCGCGTGCAATTTTTTTCCACGCGGCGATCCGGTGGGATTGCGTGGCTTTACCCCTCGGAAGGCGTTCGCGGCGGCAACGGCGGGTCCAGCCCGAGCCACGGACGCACGGGACGGCGGATGGTGCCGGTGTCCCACAGCTCCTGCATCTCGGCAACGCAGCGTTCCCAAGTGACCAGGGGCGACCACGCCCTGGCACAGGCCCGCATCCTGTCCTGCAACGCTTCGTCCTGCAAATAGGCCTCGAACACGTCGGCGACCTCGGAGAATTTCCGTTCGGGCACGAAGCGAAAGCCAGCATCCAAAGGCAGCAGGTCATGCAGCCCGTCTACCGTGAAGCCCGCCACCGGCACCTCACAGCGGAGGAACTCGAATATTGCGGTACCCGCCGCCTCTGCCCGGGAGAATAGGCAACCAATGTCCAACCCCTGTACAAACGGCAGAAAATGCTTCTTCTTATCGATAAATCCTAAACACTCGATTCCCGCGCCAAAAGGCGTTTCGCGTCCGTCAAAACCCATCGCGCGCACCTGCGTCTGCCAACCGCGTCGGACCAGCTCGTCGCGCACTTTCATCAGGAAATCGAGACCTTTACGGTGCCAGTCCTTCCCGATGAAGCCGAGCATGAAAGGACGGTCCTTGCCCGGACGCCCGGGGGAAGCAGCGTTGGAGTAACCCTCCGGCAGATCAACGTTCGCCCCTCCCAGGATCATCGCCGTCTTTTCCTCGGGCACTCCGTAGTCTTGCCGCACCGAGCGTAACGCCCAGCTCTGGTTGGTAATCACCCGCCGCGCGAGGCCCAAGGCGATCTGCTCCCGCTCGATGGCCTCGCTCAGCACCCCGGCGGAGGCTTTTTTGTCCAGCCCGTACGCAGGAAATAGCTGCTTGTACGTCGCGTCGAAATAGAAGTTGATCTCTCCGCCCGCGCGCAAAACTGGCTCAATTGGAGGGAAATTTTGATGGAAGGTGATAATCTCCGTCTCCCAAAGGTCGCGCGGCACCTGCTTTAGCAGGGTGCGCGCGCACCAGCGCGTGTACTGAAAACCTCCGGGCTTGCGCCCACGCATCACCTGCCCGAGGTTCCAGATCCGTCGGGGCCAGCGCAGACGTTCCAAGTTTACCCGCCAGGCGTGCTGGGCGAACCCAGCCTTCTGGCAGGCGAGAAAAAACTGGCGCGGACTGCCGCCGAAACCCGTCTCGCTGAGCACGTCGCCGAACATCGCCACAGAGCGACCGTGTGCGGGCGTACCGACAAACTCGGGAGAGCGCGTAGTGGGGGGCGCGGTCATAGGACGGGCGGTCGAAGCCGCCGCGTGTGAATGAGTGCGTGGGAATCGTGGACTGAAGCTATTTTCCGCTGTCAGCCCGCCCGAGACAAGCCCATTTCCAGTTGGGCGCCGACGGCGGCGAGAGAGTAAGCCTCCAGGTCGGGGATTTCCGAGGCAAATGCACCCAGACGCAGGGCGTCGTCCGCACAGGCGCGCACCGCCGCCGACACCGCCGGCACCGTGACCTCGGGCAGCAGGATTCCATCGATGCCGTCTCGCACCACCTGCCCGCACCGGCGCGAAACGATGATGGGCAGCCGCCAGGCCTGCGCTTCCAGTTGGGTCAGGGCGAAGCCGTCCGAAAGGGTCGGGAGGATAAACACGTCCGCCCAGCGATAATGCTCCCCGGTGCTGCGCCGGTCCACCGCCGGCAGGAGCCGCGTGTTTGCGGCCAGTCGGCCCGCGACCCCGCCGGGCATTTCGTCGCGGCCCACGAACAGGAATTCGACCGGCGCGCCTTCCGACGCCAACTCGGCGCAGGCGCGCAACAAAACGTGGACACCCTTGCGCGGATGCAAGGCACCGAGGAACAACACCCGCAGCGGACGTTCGCGGGTGAATACAGCCGGATACACCCGCCGGAAACCCGCCGCCTCCGCCGGCGGCGTGTAGGCCAGCGGCACGATGGCGGTTTTCTCCGCCTCGATGCCCGCTTCCACCACCAACTGCTGCGACCAGGCCGAATTCACCACCACCACGTCGGCGAGCGCGCACTCCTCCCGCCAGCGTTGCCAATAGGCAGCCGGGGCCGCCGGGGCAGGCACGTCGGGGCCATATTCCTGCCGGTAGATTTCCCGGACGATTTCCTCCTCCCGGGGTCCGGGGTTGATCTGTCCCAGAACGGTCAGCCAGCCGCGCGACCTCGCCACTTTGAACGGACGCAACGCGGAATAACTGTAGGCGAACACCGCGATGCGAGCTTCGCCCGAAACCCGCAGCGGCCGGAGCCGACTCGCGGCGAACCGCTGGAAGGCCCGGTCGTAAAAATCGGTCAGGGAATCCTGCCACCGGCGCGATCCGACAACGCGCTTGAGGGCGGTCACGAGAAGGAAGAAGCCGTTGAACGCCAGGACGCGCACGGACTGCAAGCGCGCGTCGAAGCGCGTGCCGAACTGCGGCAGCCAACGCCGCCAGATTTTGCGACTGACCCAAATATCAGTCAGAAGCAGCGCCAGCCGGCCTCGCTCGTGGAGCGCGCGCGCGTTGGCGTAGTGTTCACGCGCGCCCAGTTGGCAAACGATCCAGCGCGGCGCTCCGGCGGGCCGGGGACCTGCGGACGGATGGTCGGTCGCTTGCATAAGTCCTGTCAGCGGCTGACCCGCGAAAGTCCGAGATTGAAGATGTGTTCGTAGCGTTCGGCGTATACCTGTGCGCTCAACTCCCGTTCCGCCCGCCGCCTCGCCGCCTCGCCGAGTGCCTGTCGGCGCGACAGATCGGGAACCAGCGCCGCCAGGGCCGCCGCCATCGACTCCGGGTCGGCCGGCGGCACGTACACCGCCGCCCCCTCGTCCTCCCCGCCGCAGACCTCGCGCATCGGTCCGATGTCCGTGACAATCGACGGCAGTCCGCAGGTCAGCGCCTCGGCCAGCGCATTGCCGAAGCCCTCGTGGACGGTGGCCGCGTAGACGAAAACGTCCCAACCCGCGAGCGTCTCGTAGATCGATCCGACGTTGCCCAGGAAACGCACCGCGTCGGCCAGGCCGAGTTCGGCGGCGAGCGCGGCGAGACGATCCTTCTCCGGCCCGTCCCCGGCGAATTCGAGCCGCAGCCCCGGCAGCCGCTCGCGTGCCCGCGCCGCCGCCCGCAACACGGTGGCGTGGTCCTTGATCCGGTCCAGGCGGGCCAGCATCCCCACCGTGAACGGCGTGTCGGGCGCGAGGGCGCGGGGCCGGTGCCCCCCGCCGCGCAACGGCTGCACCCCGTTGGACACCACCGCGCGGGGGAACCGCCGCAGATACCAGCCGTTCTCCAGGCTGCGCGCCACGTATTCCGAACAGCACACGAAGGTCGGCTGGTGGGGGCTCGGCCAGAGGCGTTCGGCGATGAGGAAGCGCCCGTCCATCAGCCGCGAGGGCCGCAGGTGCGGGTTGCCCGCGTGGGCGAAGACCGGGCCGCGCCAATCGCGCAGGGCGTGCAGCAAAAACGGCATCTCCGGCATCCCGTGCCAGAGCATCGCCACCGCCGGGACGGCGGCCAGTTCGCCCACGGCCCCGCGCACCCGCGCGGCCTGCGCCGGACGCGGGAGCGCGAGGATGTCCAGGTGCCGTACTTCCGCCGCGGCCTGCTGCCAGGGGGCGGTCATCTCGCCCGCCGGTCCGAGCGTCATCACCGCGTGCCGGAATTGCCGGGACCCTTCGCAGAACAGCAGGCAGTTGCGTTCGCAGCCGCCGCCCTGCGCGCCGAGGAGCAGGTGGAGGATCGTCGGCGAGGGGAGGCCGGCGTCCATCTCAGGCATCGCGTGGGGGGAGCGCCTTCAATGGGTCGGCCGATAAAAGTCGGGATTGCTCAGGCGGCCGAGGCGGTGGTTGCGATCCGCGTTGCGGCCGACGGAGAACCGCCAGTACGCCCGTGGCGCGAATCGTTGCGCCAGCGCGCGCAATCTCCCCTTCCAACCGGCCGCGCCCGCCGGCCGGGGGCCTTCGGTGGGGTTGGTCTTCGTCGCCCAGTATTGGGTGTAATCCGCCTGCGCCGGGAAGCTCGTGAAGGGCTGGACCATCCCCACCTTGCGGGCCTGGACGAAAACATGCACGGGCGCACGATTCACCAACGTGACCCGCGCGCGGACCTCCACCGGATCGCGCACCTCGTAGAATCGGCTGAACGGATAATCCTCGGCCATGCAGACCCGCTCCACCGCGAAGCCGTGCTCGGGCTGGAGCAGGCGGAAAAACAATTCCGGGCTGAACTGATAAAACCCGTGCCCGGTGCAGTTGTTGGCCGGCAGGTCGAGCAGCAGCCGCCCGTCCATGCTGACCATCTGCATGGCATTGATGATCGCGGTGGGGAAATTGAAGACGTGCTCCATCGTGCCGCCGTCCACCACCGCGTCGAAGCGTTCGTGCCACGCGGCCGGCACGGGCACGTTCATGACGTGGATGTGGGTCGCCCCCTCGTAGTCGGAAAAATCCAGCGAGGAGATTTCCTCCGCGCCAAGCTGCCGGAAAAACCCCTCGCAAAATTCGTGCTTTTTCGCGTCGAAGAAATCCGGCGGCCCGGCCTGCTGCACGCCGTGATCCTCAAACATACCGCGCAGCATCGGCGGCGGCACGAACAACCCCAACCGGCCGAGCGTCAAGGTCCGTCGAAAGCTGACGCCCCGCGCCCGCGCGCCGAGCAGAAAACGGCTGTTGTTTACGTCGATGGCCAAGGGTGATCGGGGAGATGGGTTGGGAGGAGACGGTCAGTCCGCGCTCAGGGAATAGCGGGAAACATGCTCGGTGCGGCTGCATTTCTCCCACCGTGCGAGGTCGCGGTACTGCCTGCGGATGCCCCGGTAGCCCATGTCCGCCAGCGGCCGCAAAAAATCGAGACCCGACCGGCCGCGCCGCCGGAGAAACACCCAGTGCACCTCCAACTGCAATGCGGGCTTGATCTTCTCGATCACCGGGAGCGAATCCATCAAAATCTCGTGTTCGTAGGACTCCACGTCGATCTTGATGATGTCCGGTTTCCAGGAAAGTGCGTCGATCACGTCCGAGAGCCGTTTCGTGGGGACTTCCACGGTGCTCTCCATCCGGGCGTAGGCGTCGTGATCCTCGTGCAAGGGGTTGCACAGCCGCATCCGCAAAGTTCCCGGGGCGTTGGAGATCGCAATCTGCTCGATTTGCCAGTCGGTTTGCGGGCCGGCGTTCAGTTCTCGCGCCCGCCGGAGGATCGGCAGGATCTGCGGGTCCGGTTCACAGGAAAGCACGTGGCAGGGCACCGATTTGGCGCGCGCGAAGAGGGCGGAGATAAACCCGGTCTGCGCACCGATGTCGATCAGAGCGGTCCGGTGTCTGGCGAGTTGCAGGAAATCGACCAGCTCGGTCGAGGAACTCGGTTCTTCGAGCCCGTGGTTGCGCCAGAAAATGTACGCGGTCAGATTTTCGGGAGTATCCACGTACACGTCGGCGTTGACGTGGATGGGCAGTCCGGTCAGTTGTTTTTTCAGCCGGAGGTGGTCGTTGCGGTCCAGCCGCCAGTACATCGGCCAACGTTTGATGAACCCGGCGAGCCGCCACAGCAGCGGCGGACTGACCTTCCTGGCGAACGCAGTGATGTCTGGCATCGAAAAGATAGGGGAATGACCGATCTCTAGCTCAGGCGAAAATGACTGCTGCCGCAACCCTTCGCCTCTTCCATGGCCTTGCCGCGGTCGTCCGGTCCACCCGGCGGGGCGTAGCCGATGGCGAACAGGGTTTGCAGGACCTCGCAGGGGTCTTTTTGTCGGGCGCGCAGCAGGGCATTGTGCAATTCGAGGTGGAGGCACGGACGGTGCTTTTCGAGAAAGGGGCGAGCCTGCATCAGCACTTCGTATTCATACGACTCGATGTCCAGCTTGATCAGGTCCGGTGTGAATCGATGCCGGGCGCAATAGTCTTCCAGGGTTTCGATTTCCACCGCGAAACGGGTAGGCTCGGCCAGCGCGGGCTCGTTTCCCGAGAAAACATTCCGGCTGCTCAGGACTTTCCCGCCCAGACTCCCTCCTAATCCCGTGGAGGTGAACTCCGCTTTCCCGGGCGCATCGCTCAAGGCAAGGCGGGAAAGCACCCAATGCTCGTTGGATTTCTTATACCCGTTGAGGCGGCGGGTTTCCTCCAGCAGGCGAAAACTCTCCAGGTCGGGCTCGATGGAATGCACGACGGCATCGGGGCCAGCCGCATCGTGGAAGATGGCGGAGAAAAACCCGGCCGACGCGCCTAGGTCCAGCAGCCGCGAGCAACCCCGGGACGCCTGGAGAAATTCCCCGACCTCGTGGCGGATGTAACCGGCGGTGCAGTGGTTATCCCACAGGCACCACACGATGAGATCGTCCGGGGTGTAAATCCAGTCTCCCGGCCGGTAGAACACGGTGTTCTGGGGCAGGCCGGCGGCGGTCCGCTGATAACGGTTGCGATTGACGATGAAGTAATCGGACCAATTTTTCGCAAACGTCAGCGCGGCCTTCCATCCGGGGAGAGTTCTCATGTGACGAAGATCGATGGCTTGGCATTTCTAGCGAAGCACGGTTCCGGCGTGCAAGCGCGAACCGTTTCCGGAGGCATCATGGCCGCCGGCTTTTCCTCCAGGCCGAAGCGAAGCCCGCCAGTCGCCTGGCCTCCTCCGGCAGCAAGATCCGTATCATGACAAGATATACGAAGACTATCAGCAATCCGGCGGCCGTCAGGGACAGGAACGCCGCGTGCGGCAGCGCGGAGGATAATTTCTCGAAGGCATAATACCCGGCACCGGCCGCGCTCCCCCCGATCCCGACGGTCGCCAGGAGAAACGATGCCGGGGGCCAGACCTGCGTCATCATGAGATGCTTCTTGATCTGGGCCGGGACGATCCAGCCGGAAGTCGCCAGGGTCGCCGCCAGCACACCGAAGCCCACCCAGGCCGGTCCGACGAAGCGCACCGCCAGGACGCAGGCCCCCAGGCAGAGCGCGCCGTTGAACAGTTCGCCGACGCCCGCCAGCTTGTGCCTGTTGACCCCACTGAGGGCAAATTGCAGGCTGCCCATCGTGGCGTTGAGCACCCCGACGATTGCCGCGCTGACCAGCAGCACGAAAGAGGTGGACAGCTTGCCCTGGGTCCAGAGCCGGATGACCTCGCCCGCCAACGGCAGGAAGCCGGCGAGCAGCAGCGTTTGCAGCAGGATCATGTTGCGCAGCACGGCCGGGATCGTGGCCTGAATCCAGGCGTAGTCCCGGCGGCCGGCCGCCTCGCCGTAGCCCGATTGCAGCATGGCGTTGAAGTACGGCATCACGTTCAGCGGGGTGTTCAGGAGGGTGAGCGCGACCGTGAACGGCGGCACGTAACCCGGTCCCGCCTGCGAGCTGATCGCGAACACCGGCGCGGAGCTGACCAGCACGCGGCCGATCTGCAACCCGAAGCTCTTGGCCCCCGTGCGATACTGCAAGCGGATCTGGTCCCGGTCCCAGAAGGAACCGCGCCGCAGCGTCCACGGATGCTTGAGCCAGGCGTGCACGGCGCAGGCGAGGAGCGTCAGCAACGGGCCGAGCACCCCGGCCGCCACCACCTGCCCGAGCGTCGCGCCGACCCATGCCGCCCACAGGCTCGCGCCGACGCCGACGATCCGGCCGATCCCCTGGTAGACCGTGTTGATATGGCTTTCCTGCAAGCCGTAGAAGATGTTGTAGATGGGCGACCCGCCCAGGGCGACGATCACCTGCAGGCCGATGGCCACCGCGAGGCCGAGCGATTCCGGGTTGGAAGTCGGCAGCGGCAGGAGCGACGAACCGAACCGCAACACCAGACACGCCGCCGTCGTGATGGTCGCCACCACCAAGGCCGAGACCCCCGCCAGCGAGAGGCTGTTGCGCACGATGCGCGCGATTTCGTCCCGGTCCTCGCGGCCGTGCGCCTGGGAGATCAACAGCATCGACGACCAGCGCCGCCCCGCGGCGCGGAAGGCCAGGTAGCCCGCGCACGCCTGCGCGGTGAGCATCAGGCCATAGCGTTCGTTGCCGAGCCACTTCAGATACAGCGGGACCGTGACGAACGACAGCGCCATCCCCACCAGGGAAAACCCCTGGACCACGGCGGTGGCCAAGGCGGCGCGGCGGAGTCGGCTCATGTTGCGGCGCACTATGGCCGAACCTGCCCGGGGCGCAAGGTCCGCGCCGCCCGCTGCCGCCCCGTGCCACCGCGTTTCCTAACGGGGTGCCGGCAAACGTTCCTTGACCTGGAAATCCTGCAGGAGCGGCGTCAGGTGCAGCCGTTCGTAGACCGCCGGCCAGGGGTTGCCCTCCACCCGGCTCATGCACAGCCAGACGCTCCGTGGGAAGAGGAATCGCAGGGCACGGAATTGTTCGGGCGAATCCCACGCCAGCGTGTCGCCGCTCTTGTATTCGCAGTAGCGGTCCGCGTAGGGCAGCGTGGCGTCGGTGCAATACTCGGTGTAGATCGGCACGTCCGGGCCGACGGTCTTGCGGATCGCGGGCAGCAGGCGCACCGAGGCCCAGTCCGCGCCGAACGTATCCAAATAATAGGCATCGACGCCC
>CALMVM010000561.1 GCA_937873255.1 uncultured Verrucomicrobiota bacterium
GACCGACGACGCCCGCAAACCGCGTTCGCTCGCGGACCGGTTGCGGCTTTTCCTGCTCCTGATCGTGGTGCCCGCCCTGGTGGTGTGCATCCCCGTCGTCTTGCAAACGTACTTCTTCGGTCAACGGCCCGCGACCGTCCCGCCGCATACCGAGGGGCTCCAGAAAACTCTGGAACAGAGCGCGAGCAACCTCCTGCCCGCGCCGCCGTCGCTCGGGCCCGATCCGCTCGTCGTCACGGCGCGCGCCGACCATCTGGCCGCACGCATGGAAAAGATCGCGCAGCAGGCGAAGGCGTTCGGCGGGTCCGCGTCCGAGGGGTTGTCCACGGCCACGGAAAAAAGGCTTTCGGTGGACCTGCCGGCCGGCCGGTTGGAAGCCTTCAAGGAGGCGGTGAAAAACCGGACGACACCCGCCGCGACGATGCCGGCCGCCGCTCCCTCGCCCGCCGGCCGCGATTACATCGACATCATCATCCGGGCGGCGGGCGACGATGATTGAGCCCCTCGCGCCGACGGAAGTGATCGTTTGCTTCGCGGTACCCGACGAGAGCCGGTTGTTCGCGGCTGGTTTGGAAAACCGCCGGGTCGCGCGCGACGGTTCGCACCCCTTGCCGACGGTGTACGGCGAACTCGCAGGCGGTCCGGTGATGGTCGTTCATACGGGGGTCGGCGACACACGCGGCGCGCGGGAACACGTCGCGCGCCGACTCACGGAAACGAGGTCGCCAGTGCGCGCCGTCGTGAGCGCCGGTTACGCGGGAGCCCTGCACCCAGGCCTCGCCGTGGGCGACCTCGTGCTCGGCGCGAACCATTCGTCACCCGAACTGCTCGACGCGGCGCGCCTCGCGTTGGCCGGCGAATCGGTCCGCCTCGCGGGTCTGCACACCTCACCGGAGGCGGTGGAAACCGCCGGGGCGAAGGCCACGCTGCACCGGGAAAGCGGCGCGTTCGCCGTGGACATGGAAACCGCCTGGATCGCGGAAGTCTGCGCGGCGGCGCGGTTGCCGATCCTCTCGCTGCGCGTGATCAGCGACGCCGCCGACCAGGATTTCCCGGTGCCTAGCCAGATGCTCTACGACGCCGTTCGTCAACGCCCACGCTACCTGGCTTTGCCCGGCTGGCTGACGTTGCATCCGGGGCGGATCGCGCCGTTCGTGGGTTTCGTGCGCGGGCTCGGCCCAGCCCGGCAACGGCTGACACAGGCGCTGCGGATCGTCGTCGCCGGTTTGCGCCAGCCGCCGACAGCCCCCTTGCCGCCGCCGCCGAACTCTGCGATGGGTGGCGTTCTTTTCCCATGAAGCGCATCCTCACCGGCATCCAGCCCACCGGCACGCTGCACCTCGGCAACTATTTCGGCGCGATGCGTCCGGCCATCGCGTTGCAGGAGGAAGGCGAGGCGTTTTACTTCATCGCGGACTACCACGCGCTGACGAGCGTGCAGGACCCGGCGAGGTTGCGTGAGTATAACCTGGGCGTGGCGTTGGATTTCCTCGCGTGCGGACTCGACCCGGCGCGGGCGTCGTTTTTTCTCCAGTCCGACGTGCCGCAGGTCACGGAACTCGCCTGGATCTTGACCACCGTCACGCCGATGGGTCTACTGGAACGCGCTCATTCCTACAAGGACAAGCTCGCGCACGGACTGCCGGCGTCTGCCGGGTTGTTCACATACCCGGTGCTGATGGCGGCCGATATCCTGCTCTACGACAGCGACGTGGTGCCGGTCGGCAAGGATCAGAAACAACACCTGGAGATCACGCGCGACCTCGCGGTCAAGTTCAACGAGACCTTCGGCGAGACGTTCAAGCTGCCGCAGCCGCGCATCCAGGAAACGACGGCCACCGTGCCCGGCCTCGACGGCCAGAAGATGAGCAAGAGCTACGGCAACACGATTGAGATTTTTGCCGACGAGAAGACCATGCGCAAAAAGATCATGAGCCTCGTGACCGATTCGACGCCCGTAGAAGCGCCGAAGGACCCGGAAGGCTCGAACATCGTGGCGCTTTACCGACTTGTTGCCAGCCCGGAGGACGTGGCGACGATGGAGCGGGAATACCGCGCGGGCGGGGTCGGCTACGGCGACTTTAAGAAACGGCTGTTTGGTGCGGTGTGGGAGTTTTTCGCCCCGATGCGCCAACGGCGGGAGGAAATTCTCGCGGAAAAGGGTTACGTGGACGACATCCTCGCCCACGGCGCGCGGCAGGCGAGGGCGAGCGCCAATCACGTCATGCAGCGGGTACGGAAAGCGGTCGGGTTACGGGAGCAGCCTTGATTTAAGAGTGCCTCCTCGCTTCACGGCATCCTCGGAATTCTCATCCCGATTCGTCACAGTTGCTGTTAGGTACCGCGCCTACAGACCGGCTTCTGGCCGAACGGGAACATGCCTCCACCCCGGCAGGGGAATGACGGGCACTGCCGCTAGGAAGGGGTGAGCGGAGGAATCAATGCGCCGGAAGGAACAATGCACAGGATCACATCGAGAAAATTCTACCTGTGGCAAAATTGTAGAAATAGCGAATACCGTTCGTGTCATACCGGCCGGGATTGGTTGAATCTGGATAGTAGTACAGAAAAGCTCTCAGGGTAAAATCGTACAAGTAAGGGAACGAGAACGTCGGCGACGTGTAGAAGAAGCGCCCGCTCTTGAAGTCGTAGAAATAAATCCCGCTATGCCCGTCGCTCGCGTCGAACCAATATTCGAAGCCCATGTCGTAGTGGTAGACAAAATGCGGGTCGTTCCCGTTGTAGTTGTAGTAGCCGAAGATATTGCCATTAGAAAACGCCAAGTAGTACACTCCACCGGAAAGAGGGACTTCACCCGTGAAAAACGCAGGATGCGGTTGGCTTGGTGCACCCACAGTCAACTGGCTGGAGATGTTATAATAACCATCCATCTGGAAACCATTGTTACTGCTAGGGAGCCGCTGATTAATGTGGTGCTTGGCAGCCGGTGGCTGGTTTCGACGGCTTGACGTGTAGATAAGCGGCTTGGCTCTGCGCTTTGCAGCCCGTGTTGCTGGGGGATGCTGCGGAAGGCGGTGCCTCAAGCTGGGGTTTCTGTCCGTAGCGTTCGTTGGACGAGCACCAAGTTAGCCAAGGCAAAGAGGGTGTGTAGTTGCGCGGTGTTCTTGGCCA
>CALMVM010000562.1 GCA_937873255.1 uncultured Verrucomicrobiota bacterium
GGGTCTGTCGCTGCTGACCCCCGCGCAGGCGGCGGAACTGCTCGGCGTCGCGGAGGCCGACGTGCTCGCGAGCCTCGAAGCCGGCGATCTGAAGGGCAAGAAGATCGGCTCGGTGTATCGCATTCCTCGCAAGGCCATCGACGATTTCCTGAATGGCTGAGCCGCCCCCGATCCCTCCGCCGATCCCGGGGAACACGCCCCCGCCGATTCCCGACGCCGGGCCTCCGCCCATTCCGCCTGCGGCCCCGTCGCCGGTCGGCGATCCGCACGGTTCCTCGGAGCTGACGGCGCAAAAGAAGTTCTCGTGCCCGTTTTGCGGCGGCGAGGCGCGCTGGAACCCGGCCAAGCAGGCGCTCGTTTGCATTTACTGCGGGACGGCTTCGCCCGCGCAGATCGACACCAGCACGGGTGTCATCGAGGAGCACGACCTCGTGGCCGCCCTGCGCGACGTGCCCGACGAACAGCGCGGATGGATGACCGAAACGCACAGCATCAAGTGCCAGAGTTGCCAGGCGATCACGGTGTTCCCGGCGGGCGTGGCCGCGCAGAAGTGCGCGTTTTGCGGTTCGGCCGCGCTGGCGAATTACGACGAACTGCGCGCGCCGATCCGGCCGGAAAGCCTGATGCCGTTCCGGTACGCGGAAGCGCAGGTGCGCGACGCCGTCCACAACTGGTACAAGACGCGCTGGTTCGCGCCGAACCTGCTCAAGAAGGCGGCCCTCACCGACAAAGTGAACGGCTTTTATCTGCCTTTCTGGACGTTCGATGCGCAGGCGAACTGTCCGTGGACGGCCGAAGCGGGGTACTATTATTACACGACGGAGAGCTACCGCGACTCCAACGGGCGGACACAGACGCGGCAGGTACGGCACACGCGCTGGGTGCCGGCATCGGGCACGGTGCAGCATTTCTTCAACGACGAACTCGTTGCCGCCTCGCGCGGCGTGCCGGGGGACCTCATCAAGAAGATCGAACCGTTCCCGACGCTGGATCAACTCAAACCCTACGACGCGAGTTTCCTGTCGGGCTGGGTCGTGGAGCAGTACCAGATCGACCTGAAGGAGGGTTCCGACCGCGCCGAGCAGGCGATGAACGACGGTTTGCGCACCCTGTGTTCCAAACAGGTGCCCGGCGACACGCAACGCAGCCTGGCGATCTATCCCACGTACTCGGAGCGGACGTTCAAACACATCCTGCTTCCGGTGTGGGTGTTATCTTACAATTACGTGGGCAAGCCATTCCAGGTGTTGATCAACGGATACACCGGGACCATCGCGGGTCGGTACCCGAAGAGCTGGGTCAAGATCACGCTGCTGGTGGTGGCGATCCTGATCGGCCTCGTCATCGTGCTCGTGATCGCGTCCCACAATCATCACTGACTGTAGATCCGGCGCCGAGTCAGACGGCAGCCGGAGTTGCGTCGGCGCCGAGCACCTGAAAAATGCCGCGCATCGGGATGGCGAGCCAGTCGGGCCGGTTGTTCATCTCATAGCCGACCTCGTAGACGGCCTTTTCGATGAGGAACGGTTGCAGCAATTTCTCGAATGCCGCCGGGTCGGCCGGCGCGAGACGCGCGGACGCCGTGGTTTGCACATAGGTGCGCAGGAAGCTGCCTGCGACGTAGCGATACCATGCGTCGGCCCAAGATTGCAGCAACGGCGCGTCCTCTGGTAGGGAGGAGATGCGTTGCAACAGCGCGCTCGAAATCGCGTAGTGGAACGAGCGCAGCATCCCGGCGACATCCGCCAGCGGCGAACGTTTCAGGCGGCGCTCACCGATGGAACGCGCCGGTTCGCCCTCGAAGTCGATGATCGAAAAGTCCTTTCCCGTAAACAACACCTGCCCCAGATGATAGTCTCCGTGGATGCGGATCTTCATCGCCTCAATGCGTCCGCGCAGTGCGCCAGCGGTGACGGCGGCGATCGTCTTTTGCGCTTCGAGCAGACGGGTGGCGTCGCCTTGCAACGCTTCGGGCAACGACGAAAGCTTGCGCTTCAGGCCGGTGAAGACCTTGCGCGTCAGGGTGTAGATGGATTGTTCCAACGCACGCTGGTAGAGCATGTTGAAAGGTTCCGGCGACATGCCGGGCTGCGCGCGCGCCGCCTCGCCCGACAGCGCCAGGTGCAATTCGCCGGTGCGCTGGCCGAGCAGTTCGGCGCGGCCCGGATAGATGCCGCCGATGATCTCCTGCGCGGCCAGCGGGGCGGTCTGGATGTTGTTTGCGAGCAGACTCGCGGAGGTTTCCGGCGCGGCCTCGCCGGGTGTATGGCGGGCGGCGAGCACGCGCTCGAAAAAGCGCGACGCCGCGTCGACCGTCAACGTCCACGCGTCGCCCTCGCTGGCGACCCAACTTTGCATCAGCGCCAGGACCTCGGTCGGTTTCTTGCGGTCCGCCGGTCGGAATTCGATCTGGCCGGCGTACGGCGGGACGCTGGCGAAACCCGCTTTTTCAGTCAGGAAGCGGGTCAGTTCGATGTCCGGGTTCTCGCCCTCCTCGACCTTGCGGTAGAGTTTGAGAAAGTATTCGTTCTTGTAGACAATTGACGTGTTGCTCTGCTCGACCCCCAGGGCGCGGCATGCCGCGTCGTCGCCGAGTGCGGTCAACCCGGCGCGCGCCGTTTCGGAGGCGACGCCGACCAACGATCCACGTGCGCCGTCCCGAACCGAATTGCCGCCGGCCACCAACTTCAGGAGGTCGCGTTGGAAGATTTCATCCGCGCTGGCGTCGCACAGTGCCCCGCCGTCTGACAGCGCCGCGATGCAACTCGTCGGCGCGGCCGAACGCCGCGATTTCACCGCCTCCGCCGGCAGGATTTGCAATGGCAGCGCGTAAGTCTCCGGCATGCCTTCGGTGTAACTCACGTCCAGCCACAAAAGCCGCGAGGCATGCGGATCATCGCTGACCGGCACGATCCGGCGCACCTCGATGTGCTGGATCGTGCGCGCCTTCGAGCGGAACCACCGGCAGGTAGGCAAGTAGGCGGGCAAAATTTTTCCCTGCAAGCGCGAACGCACCGCCGCCGTCGTCAGATCGTCGTAGGTGGCGACGCTCGCCAGAAGCGGCAGGGAAAGCTCGGCGCTTTCCAGGGCAACGCTCCGCGCCGTCGGTTCGAGCAGGAGCCAGTAGTGCCCGTGCGGCCCGACCGTCAGCGTGTAGGGCACGTCCTCGCGAATGTTGGGGAAGGTGTTCTGGCTAAAAATTTCCTTCGGCCGCATCTCGGCGAACGCTTGCAGGTCGAGTTGCACCGCCTGTGCAAAACGTGAGAGATTCACGACCACCAGGATGGTCTCCTCCTCGTGTCGGCGCAGAAAGGTCAGCACTTTGGTGTTGTCGGAGGTGAGGAACTCCATCGACCCGCCTCCGAACGCCTGGTAACGGCGGCGCACGGCCATCACCCGGCGCATCCAATTCAGCAGGGACGAGAGGTTTTGCTCTTGATTTTCGACGTTGATCGACTCGTAGTGGTACTCCGGGTCGATGATGATCGGGAAATAAAGCTGCTGGGGATTGGCCCGCGAGAACCCCGCGTTGCGGTCCGCGCTCCACTGCATCGGCGTGCGGACGCCATTGCGGTCGCCAAGGTAGATGTTGTCGCCCATGCCGATCTCGTCGCCGTAGTAGATGATCGGCGTGCCCGGCAGGGAGAAGAGGAGGATGTTGAGCAGCTCGATCTTGCGGCGGTTGTTGCCGAGCAGCGGGGCAAGCCGGCGGCGGATGCCGAGGTTGATGCGCGCCCGCTGGTCGGAGGCGTACATACGATACATGTAGTCGCGCTCCTCGTCGGTGACCATTTCCAGGGTCAATTCGTCGTGGTTGCGCAGGAAGATCGCCCACTGGCAGTTCGGCGGGATCGCGGGCGTCTGCTCCATGATGTCCACGACCGGATAGCGGTCCTCCATCTGGAGCGCCATGAAGAGACGCGGCATCACCGGGAAGTGGAACGCCATGTGGCAACTGTCGCCGTCGCCGAAATATGCGACCACGTCCTCGGGCCACTGGCACGCCTCGGCCAGCAGCATCACGTCGGGGTAACTCTTTTCCACATAGGCGCGCAGTTCCTTCAGGAAGGCGTGCGTTTCGGGCAGGTTTTCGCAGTTGGTGCCCTCACGCTCGAACAGGTAAGGGATCGCGTCGAGCCGCAGGCCGTCGACGCCCATTTGCAGCCAGAAATCGAACACCTCGAACACCGCCTGCTTCACCGCCGGGTTGTCGAAATTCAGGTCCGGCTGGTGGTGGAAGAAACGGTGCCAATAATACGCGTTGGCGACCGGGTCCCAGGTCCAGTTGGACGGCTCGAAATCCTTGAAGATGATCCGGGCATCCCGATACTTGTCCGGCGTGTCGCTCCACACGTAGAAATCGCGCTCCACCGAGCCGGGCGCGGCGCGGCGGGCGCGTTGGAACCAGGCGTTCTGATCGCTGGAGTGGTTGATGACCAGTTCCGTGATGACGCGTAGTCCGCGCGCGTGCGCTTCCTTCAAGAACTGCTTGAAATCATCGAGCGTGCCGTAGCTCGGATTCACACCGTAGTAGTCGGCAATGTCGTAACCGTCGTCTTTCAGCGGGCTGGGATAAAAAGGCAGAATCCAGATCGCCGTGATCCCGAGGCTCTGGAGGTAGTCCAACTTGCTGATGAGACCGCCGAAGTCGCCGATGCCGTCCCCGTTGCTGTCGGCGAATGCCTTGACGTGGGCCTGATAGATGATCGCGTCTTTGTACCAGAGTGGGGACGACATGGAAAAATGGGATGGGGTTCGGGGACAATGGGGAAACGACGCTGCCGTCCCCGCCGCGCGCACGGGGGCGGATTTTCAGCGCACGGAGGCGTCGAGAAGTTTCACGAATCCGCGCTTCTGACGGTGGGCGGCACGGACGCCGTCGCGGTAGCCGGCGAACTCACCGCTGCGGCCGAGGCGTTAGAGCAGCGCGCGGATTTTTACGAGCAACCCGACGGCCTCGCGGTAGGCACTCTGACCGCCCGCGGCGAGGGCGGGTTCGAGACGCGCTTGATAGACGCCGAGCGCGTCGGCAGGATTTTCGTTTTCGCGTCCGGCAGCCAGCCGCAGCCAAAGATCGACCCGGCAGCCCTGTGTGCGCGCTTCCTGCCAGGCGGCTTCGTCGTCGTGTTCTTCCAGCAGGATTTCCACGAGAAGGCTGCCGTCCGGCGGATGCGAGCGGTTTTGACCACGGGCAATGACGGCCTCGCGGGTGAGGCGTTCGCGCAGACGGGCGAGGGCGCGCTCGCGCCAAACGGGCCATTCGCCGGTGGATGCGAGGTGGAGATGATCCCGCAGCCGCCGGTAGCCGGTTCCGTCGCCGGAGCGGGCGAATTGCTGCCAGGCCAGTTCGAGTGCCAACTCGGGATGGCCGGTGCGTGTGTAGGCGGAGATCAGGAAATCGCGCAGGCCGGCGGCGTCCTCGTCCGCGCCGTGGAGGTGCAACCCTTCCTCGGCTCGGGCGATGGCGTCTTGGTCCCGACCGCGCGCCGCGTGCAACTCCGCCAGCGAGAGGAAATCGTGCGCGCTGGAAAGATCGCTCTCCTTGACGGCGATCAGCAAGGCGGTGTCGTCTTCGGATTCCGCGAGAGTTTCCATCAGCGCGTGGAGTTGGAACCGGCGGTGGTCGATCCGCTCGCGCCGGTCCACCGGCCGCGTGGCGGTCAGGTGGGACCATTCTTCGATCAAGAGCCTCCGCCACTCGGCCGATCCTCCGGTGCCGAGCACGTCGGCGTAGACCTTCGCGGCGTTGTAAAACACGCCGAGGCCGCCTTCGATTTCGTAGTGGAGGAGCCGGGCGGCGAGGGCGTTCGGTTCGGGGCGGGCGGCGCGGCAGGCCTCCAGATGGAAGCGCTGGAGATCGTCGTACACCGGATTCAGCGACCCGTCGCTGCCGTCCAGCATGGCACTGGACTTGTCCAACGCGATCAGCGCGTCTTCGGCCAGATCGATGACCGCCGCCGCGTGTCCGTCGCGCAACAAGCCGCGCAACGGCGCGATGGCGTCCTGCACCCCCTGCGCGTAGTCGGGGATCGCGTCGTAATCCACGTAGTCCGCCGTTTCGATGGCCTCGCGGAGCAGTTGGCGATAACCCTCGAAATCCGGCGGACCGTCGGCCGGTGCGCCGCGACGGGTTCCTTCCGTTCGCGCGACGCCGACCGCTTCCAGCAGCAGGCGACGGCGCAAGATGTCGTCGTAATCGGTGGCTTCGAGCACCAGCCCGGCGAGGCGTTCGGGGGTCAGGCGTCGGAGGTGATCGGCGAGGGTCTGACGCGCGGCCTCGTCGGCGGGCGACCGTGGGCCTTTCGGCGGCGCAGGCTCCGCGGTCGGGAGGACCGTGGCGCCATCCGTCGCGGGAATTGCCAGCCACGCTAGGCCGACCGCGACGCAATGTTTGCAAAAAAGCTGGTCCTGACCCGCCGCGCACGTGCAGGAAAACCGGAACTCGCCCCGGCTTTTCCAGAGCTTGACCCGGTAGGCGCGCGAACCTTCCACGCGCCCCGTCGCCCGGTCGGCACCTGCCTGGAGTTGCCGCACCCGGCCGTCGGCAAAGTACGCCTCGCCACGCGCAAACAAACTATCTCCTGCCAGCCGCCGCATCAGCGGAACATCCAAGAGGCTATCGGGGGTGTCGGACATCGGACCCACTATCTAACGGATGCGCCGCGCGCGTTCAACCGCCTTCCCGTGCCGGCGCGAATCCCCCCGCCGACGGGCAGGGAAGCTGCTTCCCTGTTCCTGCTTGCGATGCATGCCGTGCGGAATTCACTCCTCGTCGCCGTGGCCGGCGCGGTGGTTTGGTGGACGTTTTTCAACGAAGGGCGACACCCCGCCGCCGGGGTCGCCGCGCCGGAAGATCCGCAGCAGGAAGCCCTTGCCAATAGGCCGGAACAATGGCTGGTCGCGGGCGATTATCACGTGACCGCCCTCGCCGACTATCGTTTGCACGCCCGCGTGCTCGGCGTGGCGCGTTATCGCTACGATGCCGGCGCGGCCGTCGCCCCGGTGGACCTCGCGCTGGGGTGGGGGCAGATGTCGGATTGGAGCGTTTACGGCCGGCTCCACATTTCGCAACGCGGTCGGTATTATCTCTACGGATGGGGGCCGGAAGGACCGCCCATCCCGGCCGGCGAGATCATCACGCACAGCGCGAACACCCACGTCATCCCCGCTGACGACGAGGTGGCGCGCACACTCGCGCACGTGCGTCTGCACGACGTGGTGTGGATGGAAGGCCAGCTCGTCGAGGTCCACGGCCCCGGCGGCTTTTATTGGCGTTCCTCGCTCACGCGCACGGACACCGGCGGCGGCGCGTGCGAACTCTTCCGC
>CALMVM010000563.1 GCA_937873255.1 uncultured Verrucomicrobiota bacterium
CTTGAGCAGGTATTCGTCCAGGATCTTGAGGAACTGTGCCACGTTGAAGGGCTTGAGCAGATAGCTGTCCGCCCCGACGGCGTGGAGTTGCTGGTGCTTGATCGACGCCGCGTCCGCGCTGACGATGACCACCGGCACGTCGCGCGTGCCCTCGTCCGCGCGCAGGTCGTGGAGCACATTCTCGCCCGAGGTGTCGGGCAGGTGAACGTCGAGCAGGATCAGGTCGGGATGATGTTTCTGCGCGAGTTCGAGCCCCTCCTCGCCGCGCGAGGCGGTCAACAGCCGCAACGCCGGCCGCTGGGAAAGGAGCATCTCGATGAGCCGCTGGTTGGCCTCGTTGTCCTCGATGTGCAACACGAGCCGCTGCCGGACCGGCGGGGGCGTCGGCGGCATCGGGGCCGGCTCGGGAGCAGGCAGGGGTTTCAACACCGGCGCGGGCGCGGCCGGTTCCTCCTCGCCGTCCTCGAAGAGCTGGGCGTGGATCAGTCCGTCGAAATACGACGGCACCGAAACGTTGCCCAGCGGCGCGGCGGCCACGGGCAGGTCGATCCAGAACGTCGTGCCCGCGTCCACCGTGCTCTCGACGCCCAGTTGCCCGCCCTGCGCCTCCACGAGCCGCTTGGAAAGCGCCAGGCCGATGCCGCTGCCTTCCACTTCCGTGTTCTCCGCGCCCAGGCGCTCGAACGGCGTGAAAAGGAGCGGCAGCTTCTCCGGGGCGATGCCGCCGCCGGTGTCCGTGACCGACATCCGCACGTGCCGCGCGTCGGGTGCCACGCCCGCGCGCAACGTGACGCTCCCGGCTGGCCGGTTGTACTTCACCGCGTTGGAAAGCAGGTTGAGCAGCACCTGGCGCAACCGTTGGCGGTCGGCCAGGACGTGGTGGTCGCCGCCCTCGTTCGCTTCGATGGCGACGACGATGGACCGCGCGTCCGCCAGCGGCCGGATCAGGTCCACCGCCTCGCTCCAGAGTTCGTGGGCCGACAGGGGTTCGGGCACGAGCGAGATGTTGCCCGAGTCGATGCGGGAGATATCGAGCACCTCGTTGACCAGTTCGAGCAGGTGCCGGCCCGCGCGGGTGATCTGCTCGACGCTCTCGCGCTGGCCCTCGTTGAGGCGCTCGATTTCCAGCAGTTGGCTGAAGCCGAGGATCGCGTTGAGCGGGGTGCGCAACTCGTGGCTCATGCGCGAGAGGAACTCGATCTTGGCGTTATTGGCCTGCACCGCGCCGTGCTGCGCCTGCCGGATCGTTTCCTCCGCGCGGCGGCGTTCGATGGCGGCAGCCAGCAGGTGGGACACGCTCTGCATGAAATGCGTGTCGTCCGCCGTGAACCGCCGCCGCCGCGTGCCGCGTGCCGCCAGCAGGCCGTACTGCGAATACTCGCCGCGGATGCTCACCGCGACCCCGCTGACCACCCCCGCCTCGCGCATGCCCGGGCCCGGCTGGAAGCGTGTTTCCCTGTCGATGTCCTCGAAGAAAACCGGCGCGTGCGCCTGCAACGCGTAGCCCGTGGCGAACGCCGGGTCCGTCGTGGCGACGACCGCGCCGACCGGCCGCGCATGCCAGCCGTACGTCGCGCGCAGCACGAGGTCGTCGGTCTCGGGGTCGGCGTGTTCCAGAACCGCGCAGTATTCCAGTTCGAGCACGGCGGCGACGGTGCGCACGGCCTGGGTCATGACTTCCTCGATGGGCGCGCCGGCGAGCGCCTGGCGGCCGAGTTCGGCGACGCTCTCCTGCTGGCGCGCGCGCGACCGCAGTTGCGCGGTGGCGGCGTCGAGTTCGGCGGTACGGTTTTGCACGACGGTTTCCAGCGCCACGCGGGCGGCGTGGAGTTCCTGCTGGGTCTGGAGCCGGCCGGTGATGTCGCGGCACAACGCGAGCGTGCGGCGTTCGTCGCCCTCGCCGAGGACGGCCGCGCTGATCTCCACCGGCCGCCGGTGGCCGGTGGGGTCCGCAAAATCGACTTCCAGATTGCGCACGATGCCCTGTCGCCAACAGGCGTCGAAGCCGGCGGCGAGCCGCCCGCGATCCTCGGGGACGGTCCATTCGGACGGGTGGTGTCCGCGCAGGTCGTCCACGCTCGCGCGGCCGGTGAGCCGGAGGTATTCGTCGTTGGCTTCGAGCACGTGGCCGGCGGCGTCGGAGACGACGTAGCCGGTGTTGCTCGTCTCGATGAGGGTCCGGTAGAATTGCTCGGCGCAGCGGACGCCTTCCTCCGCGAATCTGCGGGCGGTGATGTCATGCGCCACGCACACGTGCAGGCCGGGCAGGAAATTCGCGCGCGCGTTCATCTCGACGTGGCGCTCGGTGCCGTCGGGCCGGGCGACCAGGCCCTCGGTCACGTGGTAGCCGTCGCACAGAAAACGTTGCCAGCGCGTGTCCAGCTCGGCGGGATCGAAGGAGGTAGGGTAGCGCAGGTGCTGCGTGATCGGCGTGCCGACGATCTCCTCCCGGGTGCGGCCGACCAGTTCGCACGCGGCCGGGTTGGCGTCGGTGAACCGGCGCGCATCATCGAAGAGGAAGATCGCCTCGGGGGCGTGCTCGAAAACCTTGCGGTACGGGTCGGCGGCGGGTTCGCGCGCGCCGACGGTCGGGGGCGGCGTTTCGGCGACAGGCTCGGCGGCTGGGTTCTCCGGCATACAACAAGGGATGCTCCCGAACTCTCCGGGTCGGCGCGGGGTTCGAGCGACCCTTTCTTTTTATCCTGCGCGCGGCGCGTTCGCCGGGGATCGGCGTCAGCCCGAGACGACCTCGCTGAGTTGGAAGATTGGCAGGAAGAGCGCGATGACGATGCCGCCGACGATGACGCCGAGCACCACGATGAGGATCGGCTCCAGCAGGCTCGTGAGCGCGGATAGCGTCGCCTCGATTTCCTCGTCCCAGAAGTCGGCCATCTTTTCGAGCATCTCGTCGATCTTGCCCGTGGATTCGCCGGCGGAGACCATCCGCAGCATCATCGGCGGGAAGATGGTTTTCTTGGACATCGCCACCGAGAGGTTGTCGCCCTTTTCCACGTCGCCGCTGACGCTCTTGATGCTTTGTTCGATGACGGTGTTGCCGGCCGAGCCGCCGACGATTTCGAGCGTTTCGAGGATCGGCACGCCCGAGCGGATGAGCTGGGCGAAGGTGCGCGCGAAGCGGCTCATGGCGATCTTGTGGATGAGCGGGCCGAAAATGGGGAGCTTGAGCTGCCAGCGGTTCCAGAGTTCGTGGCCCTGCTTGGTGCGCAGGGCGAACTTGAGGCCGAAGAACACGGTGACCAGGATGCCGATGAGCCAATACCAGTCATTGCGCATGAAGTCGCTCAGGTCCACGAGGAACTGCGTGGGCGCGGGGAGCGGTTTGCCGAAGTCCTTGAAGATTTCCGCGAACACGGGCACGACCTTCACGATCAGGAACACCGTGATGAGGATGGCGATGGAGATGACGGCGACCGGGTAGGTCATGGCCGACTTGATCTTCTTGCGCAGGCGCGCGCTGGCTTCCAGGAAGCCGGCGAGCCGGTCGAGGATCTCGGCGAGCAGACCGCCGGTTTCACCGGCCTTGACCATCGAGATGTAGAGGCGGTTGAAGATCGTGGGGTGCTTCACGCGCGCCTGGTTGCAGCTGTCGCCGCCCTGCACGCGGCTGGTGATGTCGCCGATGATCGTGCGCAGGTTGGCCTGTTTGCGGGGGTCGGCGGATTCGTAGAGGGCGGTCAGAGCGCCGACGAGCGGGATGCCGGCGTCGATCATGGTGGCGAGCTGGCGGGTGAAGAGGACGAGGTCGGTTTCCTTGACGCTGGTGGCCTTCTTGGTCTTCTTGGCGGCGCTTTTTTGGGAAATGGTGAGCACCATCAGGCCGCGGGACATGAGGCTGGTGA
>CALMVM010000564.1 GCA_937873255.1 uncultured Verrucomicrobiota bacterium
GCCGCCTACGAACTCTACCTGCGTGGTTGGGCCAGCAGCGGACGCATCTTCGAGAGCCAGGAACAGGAATACCATTATCGGCTGGAAACCAGCGTGCCCCTCCTGGAGCAGGCGACCGAACACGATCCGCAGTTTGCGCTGGCCTACGCCGAGTTGGCCAACAACCTCGTGCGCATCGTCTCCTACGAGGCCGCCAACGGACAGGCGGAGCAAGCCGCCATCCATCGCAAGCAGGCCGAAGCCGCGCTGGCGAAAGCGGTAAGGTTGCAACCCAATTCCGGGGAAGTCCACCTCGCCCAAGCCAACCGATTTTACGATTTGACCGAAAACCGCGAGGAGGCCATCCAGGAGTTGGCGCTGGCCCGCCGCGCCCTGCCCAACAGCGCCGAGGTCGAGGAACTGGCGAGCTACCTGGCCCGTGACCTGCGACACTGGGATGAGGCGGTGAACCACCTGGAACGCGCGGCGCAGTTGGAACCGCGCAACGTGAACGTCCTCTTCGATCTGGCGGCGTTGTATCGGTTCCTGCGGCGCTTCGACGATGCGGACCGTGAGACGGACCAGCTCATCGCCGCCTTGCCCAGGGAAAAATCCCTGGCCTACCGGATGTTCCGCGCCATCGGCAAACTGGAAGAGCGTGCGGACTTGGAACCGTTGCGCACCGTCGTGGCGAACGTCACCGCCGACGATCAGGCATCACCGGAAATCCTGGTCAAGGCACGTCTGATCCTCGCCTTGTACGGGCACGACGCCGCGCAGGTCACCTCGTTGCTCCCGGACGTTCCCGCCACCGGATTGATGTGGGGCGAGAACTGGCTGCCAAAGGAGTGGTTCGAGGCGATGGCGGCGCGGCTGCGTCACGACGACGCGGCGGCGACCGATGCGTTCCGGCGCGCCCGTGCCGAGTTGGACCGGGTGCTGCTGGTCAGTCCGCTCGACACCTACGCGCTCAGCGTGCGCGCCATGATCGACGCCGGCCTGGGCGACAAGGCGAAAGCCCTGGAGGAAGCGCGGCGCATCGCTACCCGTCCCGAACAGGTGCAGAGTTCCGGCTCGGTCGCGCCGGTGATCGCCGCCAACGTCGCGGTCGTATTCGCGTGGACGGGGCAACCGGACCTGGCCTGCGAAACGCTCGAACCGTGGCTCAAGGAACCGATGGGCAACGGTCTGGTCAGGGGGCCGAGCTACGGTGATTTTCGGTTGAATCCCGTCTGGGACCCATTGCAGGGTAACCAGCGTTTTGCTGCCCTAACGGCAAGACTCTTTCCGGTCCAGAAGCGATCCGTTTCCCCCGAAAACAGGTAGCACCCCCGGATGGCAAGGGAAGCGAACGAAGCGGATTATTGGTCCGTTTCTGAAACACGCCACGGGTAAAACCTGAAAAGAAAGTGGGACGCGATCATCGGCCGGGTTCTCGGAGATTTGAGGATCAACCGGCCTTCCAACACCGGGCGGCTTTCACCGCTTGGTGATCACGCTCCAGCCACCACTGAAAATTACTCACACAAGTCACACCACCATCCCGACCATGAACTTTAAACTCTTCATCGCCCGCCGCATCGCCAACCGGATCGCCAACCGCAACCGCTCGGAGCGCCGCACGTTGCGCGACCACGTGCGCCAGCAACTCGGACAATTGCGGCACGACGAAAAACGTGTCCGCGGCTTGCGGCTCTACGTGGCCTGGTCGGAGCACCACCGGGCGGACTCCGGGAGCATCGCTGCTGACATGAGTTGGTCGCACGCCGCCCAACCCGCCGTCTGAAGATCGGCGGGCATCCAACGCATCGACAAGATGATGAACGCATTTTGCCACCGCCGCCGCTCGGTCGGGAAGTCCTTCACCGGAACTGAGCATCGGATGTCACCCGCCTCGATGGAAAGCTCCGCGCACACTCTGGCCATCTTCGCGCACGAACTCCGCGAGCCGCTCGGTTCCATCTTGCTCGCCGCCCGCGCGCTCCACGAGGACGCGAACGACCCTGTCACGCACCGCGAGATGAGTGATCTGATCGAACGCCAGGGGCGTTACCTGGGGCGACTCATCGACGAAGCGTTGAAAAACAGCCGCCGTGGCAGCGATCAGCTTTGCCTACACAAGGAATGGTTCGATCTGGCACCCGTGATCGAGAGTGCGGCCGAAGCCGTGGCATCGCTGATGAAGCGGAATCGCCACCGGTTTGATGTGTCCTTGCCATCGCAGCCGTTGTACCTGATGGCCGACCCCTTGCGTGTGCAGCAGGTGTTGGTCAATTTGCTAGCCAACGCCGCAAAATACACGCCGACCGGCGGCTCAGTCCACCTCGGTGTGAAAACCTACGGAGAGGACGTGATCATTGAGGTACGCGACAACGGGATCGGCATGGTGCAGTCCGCGTTGGAGCGCGTCTTCGATCTGTTTGCGCAAGGGGTTGAAGGTGCTCGCTCCGCCGAGTATTCCGGACTGGGCGTGGGGCTGGCTCTCGTCAAGTCTCTGGTCGAGGGACACGGCGGCGTGGTCCGAGCATCTAGCGATGGCCTCGGTGCTGGTTCGTCTTTTGTCGTGCGGCTGCCGGTGATCGGCGAGTTCGAACCGACGAGACCCTTGCCGACGGCCACGGTGAAACGGAACATTCCATTGGTCGAGTGTTGCGTGTCAGCCTCTCCGATGCTCGATGCTTAATCGTGGCTGTACGAACACCCGCTCTGGCATTGCCCAAGGAAGGTTCCCATAGCTGTGATCCCCCTCGGTTGCCCAAAGATAAATTTCGCGGGCCATCAGAAAGCTGAAACAGTTCTTGGCCAAATCCTGAAAGGGGATTGCGGCCAACCGTGCCGATTTGCGCTTGGACCCGCCACGGACCTACTGAGATAAAGCGCTTCGGCCAGCTCCTCCCCGGTTCTAAAATCCCAACAGCTTTTGAGTGAGCGCGACCGCCGTCATCCACTACCATCTCGAAAGCAGCGATCTAAGGTTCCGTTTCTCCAGGATTGCCAAGCAGTTAGCGGGTAGCTATCATCGCCCCGTGAAAGGGGTTCCGGGTACATTGCAGGAGGGAGGAGCGGCATTTCCATTGACTCAGTGGAGTGTCGTGCTCGACGCCCTGCAAAGCCAGTCGCCGCATCTGGCCCAAACCGCCCTGACGAGCTTTTGCCAGGCGTACTGGCCGCCTCTTTACACTTTCGTGCGCCGACGTGGGCATGCTCCCGCAGACGCCCAGGACCTGATCCAGGCGTTCTTCGCCCATGTGCTTGAACTCAACACGCTCAGCCGCGTTAGCCGGGACAAGGGGCGGCTGCGCACGTTCCTGCTCGGCGCGCTGGAAAACTTCCTCTCCGATCAAAGAGACCATGCCCAAGCACTCAAGCGTGGCGGCGGCAAGCAGATCGTCTCCCTGGACGATTTTCTGGTGGACGCCGAAGCTTCCATCACTGCTGCCGGGGGAAGCGACATCGCCTATGAGTTCGACCGCGGTTGGGCCGCTGCGGTGATGCGCCGCACCTGGGAGCAACTCCGCCTGGCCTACGCAGCGGAAGGCAAAGAGGCAACTTTCGACGCGCTCAAGCCACTGGTGCTCGGTGGGACCTCCGTCCCCCTCCAACAGGAGGAGGTCGCCCGGCAGCTCGACTTGCCGCCCGCCACTTTACGCACGCATCTGCACCGTCTGCGGCAGCGTTACCGAGAACTGGTGCGCGGCGAGGTTGCCGCCACGGTGGCCCGGCCGGGCGAGGTGGACGAGGAGATGCAATACCTCTACCGCCTGCTCGTGGCCTGAAAGCAGACACGTTTTTGCTCTGCGATGAACGATGACCGCAACAACTCGGGCCACCTCCCATCCGACAAAACCTCCCGCTTCCGTGTGGAAAGCTCGGGCGGAGTCGCTTGCGCCACTTGTGGCAGTTCGCTCGACCTCGCGGGGCCGGACGGCGGCTGCCTGAACTGTCTCGTGCGGTTCGCCCTTTCGCCCGATCACGACGGCACGGAAGCGGGCGAAGCACTTCTTGCCACGCACACCTTCGGGCACTTCGAGATTCTACTCGGCACAAACGGCTGGCCAGCGGAACTCGGTCGTGGCGCGATGGGCGTCACCTACCGGGCGCGGGACACGAACCTACATACCGAAGTGGCCTTGAAGGTCATCGGCGGCAACGTTGCCGGGCACCCGGCGGCACGCGCGGCGTTCCTGCGTGAAGCGCGCGCGGCGGCGCGGCTGCGGCATCCGAACGTGGCGAGCGTATTTCACTACGGCGAACAGGATGGCCAATGCTTTTACGTCATGGAACTGGTCGAGGGGGAAACACTAGAAGCTCGCCTGCGGCGCGAGGGGCCGCTGTCGCCGCCACTCGCGCTGGAAACTTGTCGGCAGGTGGCTTGCGCCCTCATGGAAGCGGAGGCGCTCAGCATGGTTCACCGCGACCTGAAGCCATCCAACCTCATGTTCGTCGCGCGGCGTGGGGACAGGGCGGACGACCAACCCCATGTCAAAGTCATCGACTTCGGCTTGGCCCAGGCAGCCGATCTGGCTGAGACGGAAGACGGCGGATTCGCGCCAACGGGTTTTGCCGGCACGCCCTCCTTTGCTAGCCCGGAGCAGTTCGCCCGCGATGGCGCGCAGGGGGTAGACACGCGTTCGGATATCTATTCGCTCGGCGTGACCCTCTGGTATCTGCTCTGCGGCAAGCTGCCTTTCAGCGGTTCGACGTTGACCGGCATCCACGCCCAACATTCCCAACCGGTCCTCCCGCTGGAACAACTGCGCGCGGCGCGTGTGCCCGGCTCGGTCATCGGCTTGCTGCAAAGGATGCTTCGATCTGACCCACGCGAGCGGCCGGCGTCGGCCCGGGTCCTCATTGAGGAAATCCAGCGATGCCAAGCCGCCATCAACCCGGATCATCCGTCGACAGCGCGTCGCTGGTGGGCCGTTGCGGCGATGTTGCTCGCGCTCGGTGTCTTGATGGCGGTCTTCCTCAAACGCGGGGAGCGGAAAGATGGCAAGTCCTCCCAACCGTTGCCCGTGCCCGCTGACCGCTCGGTAGCAGTGTTGCCTTTTGAAAATCTCAGCGCTGACCCGAAGCTTGCATACTACAGCGATGGCACGCACGACCAGATCGCCTACGAACTGGCTAACATCGCGCAAATGAGGGTGGTCACCGCCAACGAGGTCACCGCACCGCCGCCTGGCAAGCGCGACCTTGGACAGGTCGCCCGCGACCTCGGCGTCGTCTATCTGGTGGAAGGCGGCGTGTGGCGCGAGGGCGACCGGATGTGCGTGACGATCCGGCTCGTCGACACGCACGACCCCGCCCGCAATTGGAGCCACCAGTACGAGGGCGCGGTCGCAGAGGAGTTTAACGTCCAACGCACGTTGACGCGTGAGTTGGTTAGTCGCTTGCGAGCGACGTTGACCCCGGCGGAGGATGCCGCGCTCAACCAGCCGCCGACGACCGATCCCGTTGCCTACGACCTGTACCTGCGCGCTTACCAGAGTCCCTCCACGTACAACACCGCGGAGGAGACGCGCCGGGGCTTCGCTGAACAGGTCACCCTGCTAGAGCAAGCCGTTGCACGCGACCCGAAGTTCGTCGCGGCCTACTGCGCGCTGGCGGCGGTGCACGACCGTTTCCAGTCACTCCACGGCAACGGGGCAACCACAGAAGACACCGTGGATCACCGCACGCAGGCCGAGATCGCGCTGCAAAATGCTCGCCGCCTTGCTCCCGACGACGGCATGGTGCACCAAGCTCAAGCGCTGCACTTTTTCCAGAGCAGCTACGACAATAAGCAGGCGCGCTACGAGATCGATCTGGCGCGCAAGACCCTGCCCAACAACGCCGAACTGGAGCAGACCGCCGGGCTCATTGCCCGGAGCGCGGGCGATTGGGACGAAGCAGTGCGCTGCTTCGAGAAGGCCGACGCTCTCCAACCGCGCGAACTGGCAATCCTCAACCCGCTTTCGTGGATGTACCGTAACCTGCGGCTCTACCCGCAGGCGGACGCGACGCTCGCGCGCATCATCGCGCTCAAGTCTCCGAAGAACGGCCTGCCCAACAGACTTTCGCGCGCGACGATCCCGATGGAAGAGCGCGCCGACATTGAGCCGTTGCGCGCCACGCTGGCGGAGGAAGAAAAAAGCCTCACGGATGAGGACAGCGTCCGCCGTCTGAACTATTCCCGGATGATCCTCGCGCTCTGGACACACGATGCCGACGCACTTTCCCATTTCGCCGCGCAGGTGCCCGCCGAACGTCCCTTCCGTTCTTTCCACGGTACGGTTTACCCGAACGCGTGGTTCGAGGGCATGGCAGCCCGGATGCGCGGGGATGACGCGGCGGCGCGAACCGCCTTTGCTGCCGCCCGCGTCGAAGTGGAGCGTGTGTTCCAAGCGGACCCGAGCAACGACCGTGCTTTGAGCCTACTGGCAGTCATTGATGCCGGGTTAGGACACAAGGAAGACGCCATTCGTGAAGCCCGGCGCGCTTGCGACATGCTCGTGCGGCAGAACGCCCAGATTGTGCTGGTGACGGCCCGCTGCCAACTGGCGACCGTGTACGCGTGGACCGGGGAGCGAGATCAAGCCCTCACCCTGCTCGACGAACTTGCTGGCGGCGCGGCGGAGTCCATCTTGTGGTATCACGTGACCTACGGTGATCTCCGCTTGAGCCCCGCATGGGACCCGTTGCGCGGCGACCCGCGCTTCGAGGCGCTGATGCGGCGGCTCGCTCCTCGTCCGACGCCATGAACGGGAACAATCCTTCGAAATCCTAAAACATCCGCCGCGGTTTTCCTGAGATGGAAAGCAGGGCTGGTTCCAAGGAGAATCGTCCGCAATCTAACCACGAAAACCATGAGCTACCTCACCACCAAAGACGGCACGCAAATTTATTACAAGGACTGGGGCCCCGAGGATGGGCAAGTCGTCACTTTCAGCCACGGCTGGCCGCTCAACGCGGACGCGTGGGAGGGCCAGATGTTCTTCCTAGCTTCGCATGGCTCCCGTTGCGTGGCGCACGACCGCCGCGGCCACGGACGTTCCGCGCAACCCTGGACCGGCAACGAGATGGACACCTACGCGGACGACTTGGCCGCACTCTTCGAGCACCTGGACCTGCGAGGAGCGACGTTGGTCGGCCACAGCACGGGCGGCGGCGAGGTCGCCCGCTACCTCGGCCGACACGGCACGGGTCGCGCGAAGGGCGCGGTTTTCGTTTCCTCCGTGCCGCCGATCATGGTCAAAACCGACGCCAACCCCGACGGCCTCCCGTTGGAAAACCTCGACGGTCTGCGTGCCGCCAGCGTCGCCAACCGCGCGCAGCTCTACAAGGATTTTGCCGCCGGTCC
>CALMVM010000565.1:0-2056 GCA_937873255.1 uncultured Verrucomicrobiota bacterium
CAATCTCGACGAGGACGCCGCCGAACATCTGGCCACGATCAGCGACGGCGACGGACGCAAATGTCTCAACGCCCTGGAAGTCGGCGTGCTGACCACCCCGCCCGGTCCCGACGGCACCGTGCATTTTACCCGGGCGGTGGCGGAGGAAAGCATCCAGCGCAAGGCGGTCGTCTACGACGCGACCGGCGAGGGGCATTACGACACGATCAGCGCGTTCATCAAGAGCATGCGCGGCTCCGACCCGGATGCCGCCGTGTATTGGCTCGCCAAGATGCTTTACGCGGGGGAAGACATTCGTTTCATCGCGCGTCGGATCGTCATCTGCGCCTCGGAGGATGTCGGCATGGCGGACCCGCAGGCGCTCCTCGTCGCGGTCGCCGCACAGCAATCCGCCGAACTCGTCGGCATGCCCGAGGCCCGCATCCCGCTGGCGCACGCGACGGTTTACATCGCCACCGCACCGAAGAGCAACCGCGCCTACATGGCGGTCGAAAAAGCCGGCGAGGACGTGCGCGAGGGCGTCACGCTGCCCGTACCGTTGCACCTGCGCGGCACGGGGTATTCCGGCGCGAAGCGTCTGGGACACGGGCGTGATTACCAGTACAGCCACGACCACGAGGACGCGTACGTGCCGCAAGCCTACCTGTCGGAAGGGCGTCGCTATTATGAGCCGAGCGACCGGGGCCACGAAAAACGCGTCGGTGAGCGTCTGGCGCACTGGCGCGCGCTTTACGAACAGAGTCAGCAACAAAAGTAGCGGCCGGGGCGTGCTTCACTCGTGGCGATAGCCACGCGGCAGCAGCATCAACAGGCTCTGAGACACGAGCGAACTCGTCAGAAAGAAAAAAAGGACCTCCTCCACCGGCAGCAACCCCACATGCCAGCCGGCGATCTGGTCGGGGTCAAACCGCCATAGCCCGGACCGCACCGCCATCTGGTCGGTCAGGCTGAAGAACACCCCCCCGGCGAGTGCCGGCACGAACACCGCGCGCAGATTGCGGCGGAAGATTTTCCAGCCGATCACCCATTGCAGGGCCAGGACTGGCCCGGTCCACGCGACGAGATGGATGAAGTAATGCCACTTCATCGTCATCGCGTGCCGCCCGGCGCGTCCGTCTTCCCCGGCACCGGCAAAAACAACAGCGTAAATAACCCGACGAGGACCGTCTCGATGAGAAAGAACGCGTATTCCTCCAGCGGCAACCGCCACCGCACGCCCCCCAGCGGCACCTCGACGGGCGTGGTCCGCTGCCAATCGAAATCCCAGATGCGCCGGTGGACCGCCCAGTTATCCCACGGCGTCGTGACCACCAGAACGATCCCGCAGAGCACCGCGAGCCATTTCCAATGCACCGCGCGCAAACGCCGCCGCACCAGCCAGAGCAGGACGACCAGCGCGGGCAGGTTGAAGGCGAGATGGAATTGCAGGTAGGTCATTCCCTCGCCCCCAACTCGGCCAACCGCGCGATGGCGACGCCCGCTAGAACATCTCCGCGCCTGTCTCGAAGCCGACGTTCTCGCGGATCGACTCCAGCCGGCGCTGCATGCCACGCTCGGATTCAGGCCGGTTGACGGCGTGGATGACCGATTGCACCAACCACGGCAGGCTGCCGAGCACACCGACCGACAGAAGCGTGATAGCCATCGTACGGCGCACGGATGGACGCTGGAACTTGTGCGCCACCATCATGCCGATGCCGCAGCCCAACGCCGCGCGCGTGACCGCCAGCAGTCCGAGCGCCGGATAGCTGTCCAATGCCTTCGAGGAAGCCGAACTCATAAGGGGTGATTGTCCTGACGATGGAAGTATATTCCCGGGGGGTTGAAAATACATCTCGAAAAATACGCCGGCCCGTGATTCATCTTCCAGGGGTCCGTTTTCTTTCTCCGACCATCGCTTCTACTGCATTATTCATGCCCATGTCGATCCCCCGTTTCGTTCTCGTGCTCGCCGGTGGCAGCGGCGAGCGTTTCTGGCCGCTGAGCCGGCGCGCCAAACCCAAGCAACTCCTCAAGCTCCTCTCCGACCAGACCCTTCTCGAAGACACCCTAGCCC
>CALMVM010000565.1:2066-7263 GCA_937873255.1 uncultured Verrucomicrobiota bacterium
ATGGATGCGTGCCTCCCGAGCGTATCCTGATCCTCACCAACCGCGACCAGGAAGCGGCCGTCCGCGAGCTTCTGCCGCACCTGCCGGCCGAGAACATCGTCGCCGAGCCGGCCAAGCGCGACACCGCCGCCGCCGTCGCGCTGGCGGTGGGTTGGGGGGCGCGGCGCGACCCGGGTGCCACGATGATCGTCCTGCCCGCCGACCACGTCATCCGCGACACCGCCGGCTTCCAACGCGACCTCGCTGCCGCCGCCACCGCCGCCGAGCAGACGGGCGCGCTCGTCACGATCGGCATCAAGCCGACGTGGGCCTGCCCAGGCTACGGTTACATCGAGGTCGGCGAGGTGGTGGACGGACCGGATTCGGCGGCGGGCGCTCCGCCGGTTTACAACGTGCGCCGTTTCCGTGAGAAACCCGCGCCCGAACTCGCGCAGGTTTTCTACGAACAGGGCAACTACCGCTGGAACGCGGGGATGTTCGTCTGGACGCTGCCGGCGGTGTTGCGCGAACTCAGCGGGCAGATCCCGGAGCTGGCGGATTTCGTCGCGCAGGTGCGCGGGACGAAGGATTTCACGGCGACGCTGGACGAGAAGTTTCCGCACCTGCCGAAAATTTCCATCGACTACGCGATCATGGAAAACGCGGCGCGCGTGCTCGTGCTCGAAGCCGGTTTCGACTGGGACGACGTGGGAAGCTGGCTTGCCGTCGCGGGATATCTGCCCAAGGACGAACACGAGAACGCGTCCAATTGCGATCTGACGACGCTCGACGCCCGCGAGAACATCGTCTTCAGCGACCGTCCGGGGGCGATCACGCTGCTGGGCGTCAATGACCTCATCGTCGTCCAGACGCACGATGCGCTGCTCATTTGCAGCCGCCACGAGGCCGAACGCATCAAGCAACTGACGGGCAAGGTCCCCGCCGAGTTGCAATAAACCGCCACCCGTTCGCCATGATGCAGACCGCTCCGCGCGCCATGGGCATCGACCACGGGGAGGCCCGCGTCGGGGTCGCCGTGGCGGATAGCTTGGGAATGTTGGCTCACCCGCGCGAGACGATCCGCGTCGATCAAAAAGGCGAGAAGGCGGTCGTGGCGCGCATCGTCGAGATCATCCGGGCCGACAAGATCGGCGTGATCGTGGTCGGTCTGCCTCGCAACATGAACGGCACGGAAGGCCCGGCCGCCGTCAAGGTGCGGGCGTTCGCCGACCGTCTGAAGGCCGCCACGGGCTGCGAGGTGCGCCTCCAGGATGAGCGTCTGTCCACGGTCGCCGCGCAAAAGGCACTCCATGCCGGCGGGCGGGACGTGAAAAAAGGAAGGTCGGTCATCGATCAGGCGGCGGCCCAGATCATCCTGCAAACCTATCTCGACTCGCAGGCTCTGCGGGAGTCTTTCCCCCTCCCGGAAGAAGAGGACTGACGCGCTTCCGTTCGCGTGGATCATCCGCCGACAAACGAACTCTCCGTGGCTGCCGACACACGGCGCTTGCGGCTGCTGATCGCCTACGACGGACGCCCCTTCCAAGGCTGGCAAAGCCAGGCGCACCGCGACACGGTGCAGGATCGTCTCGAAGCGGCATTTTCGAACTTGAGCGCGGGGCAGCGGATCGTGGTCCACGGTTCCGGGCGAACCGATGCCGGCGTGCATGCGCGCGGTCAGGTCGCGCACGCGGATGTGCCGTCCGCCTGGCGCCACGACGCCGGGCAGTCTCGCATCGCGCTCAACGCCCACCTGCCGCCGGCGGTACGCATCTTGCAGGCGCGGTTTGTCCCCGCGTCCTTCCACGCCCGCTTCTCGGCCCGGGGAAAGGTGTATCGCTATCGCGTCTGGAACGACCCCGTGCTCGACCCCTTCGAGATCGGCCGGGCATGGCATTTCCCGGACGGGATCGACGATGAGGTTTTGCGTCAGGCGGCGCAACGCGTGGTCGGGCGGCACGATTTCGCCGCCTTTGCGGCCAACCGGGGCAAGCCGGTGGCCAGCACGGTGCGGACGATCCGGCGCGTCGATGTCCGGCGGCGCGGACCGCTGCTGACCTTCGATTTCGAGGGCGACGGCTTCCTTTATAAAATGGTGCGACTGCTCACCGGCTCGCTGGTCCGATGCGCGCAAAAACGGGCGACGCTCGCGTGGCTCGACGGATTGCTCGCTGGCACGGGAAAAACCTCCTTCGCCGCGCCTGCCGACGGTCTGTATCTGATGCGCGTGCTCTACGGACGCACAGCATCGCAACCCGCTACGGGGTCGCAGCCGCCCCGGCCGGCGAAGATGCTGCCGCCGGCCGCGGCGAACCCGCCGGCACCACCAGGACCGCGTATTGCTCGATCTTGAATTCGACCCCCGCCAAGCTGCCCATGTAGCGCATCGCCTCGGAGGCCGGCACGTGGTCGAGGTGCAGCGTCACGCGCTTGTTCGCCAGTTCCGGCGGCAGCTTGAAGACGAAATTGACCTCGACTTTGCCTCCCGACTTCTCGGAAATGCGCTGGCGGAGGATTTCCACCGCCGTCTGGAACGTCGTGTCGTTGAAATCAATCGGGACGATCACCTTCTCCAAGGATTTGACCGATACCCCCATGGGTTGGGAGCCCGCCTGCCGTTCTTCGGCGGCGATCTTGTTGAGGAGGATCGAGGCCGGTCGGAAGTTCTTGTCGATTTCCAGGGCGAGGCGAAGTTTCTGCTTGGCGGCGTCGACGTTTCCCGCTTCGTACGTTTGCACCCCCTCGTTGTAGAGTTGCGAGGCCGTTTGGGCTGAAGCAACGGACAGGGTGGCGCACACGAGCGCGCCCGCGAGGAAAACGACGCGAAGGAGATGGGTGTTCATGGGGGGATGAGGGTTGACGGGTATTCTAACCCACCGGCGGAGCCTCCGCCACCGCGTCGCGCGTGAATTCCCGGTACAATCCGGCGTACACACCTCCCTGCTCCAGCAGAGCCTCGTGGTTGCCGCGTTCGATGATCCTGCCAGCTTCCAACACGAGCACCAGGTCGGCGTGCCGGATCGTGGAAAGGCGGTGCGCCACGACAAAGCTCGTCCGCCCTTCGAGGAGTCGCGCGAGCGCCGTCTGGAGACGTTGCTCGGTGAGCGCGTCGATGGCGCTGGTCGCCTCGTCGAGGATCAGGATGCGCGGGTCCGCCAGCATCGCCCGCGCGAAACAGACGAGCTGACGCTGCCCGCCACTCAGGCCCCCGCCCGCCTCGCCGACGGGCGTCTGCAATCCCTGCGGAAGTCCTTCGAACACATCCCGGCAATCCAGTCGCTCGCAGACAGACAACAGTTCGGTGTCGGTCGCCTCCGGTCGGCTGAAGCGGATGTTGTCGGCGACCGTGCCTTGGAAAAGGAAATTCTTCTGGTTCACGATGGCCATCTGCCGATGCAGGCTCTCCGTGGTGACGGCCCGGATTTCCTGTTCGTCGATGAACACCCACCCCTCGTTGGGCAGGTAAAACTTCGTGACGAGATTCACAATCGAGCTTTTGCCGCTGCCGGTGTGGCCGACGAGCGCGACGGTCTGACCCGGTTCCGCCGTGAACCGCACGCCGGTCAGCACCGGCTTGCCCGGGTCGTACGCGAATCCCACGTCACGAAATTCCACCCGGCCGGCCGTGCGCGGCGCCAGGGGAAGGGCGTCCGGTTCGTCCTCCCAGTCGGGCTTCCGGTCCAGCAGCTTGAACACCCGTTCCGCCCCGGCCATCGCCGTGAGCGCCTGGTTGTACTGCATGCCGATCACCTGCACCGGTTGAAAGAATAATCCCGCCAGGAAGAAAAACTGGATCAGATCGCCCACCGGGGTTCCCACCGCCGGGTTCAACGCGCGGTAGCCGCCGAGCAACAGCAGGATCGAGATGAAGAACTGGCTGTTGAGTTCGAGCATCGGCAAAAATTTGGCCGCCAGCCGAGCCGCGCCGAACGCGATCTGGAAATGATCCGCCATCAGTTCGCGGAACATCCCGGCGTTGACATCCTGCCGCACGAACCCCTGCGTGACACGGATGCCGTTCACCGACTCGGCGAGTGTCGCGGTGATGCGGCTGAAACTCTCCTGCTGTTCGCGGTACGCCGTGCTCAGGCGGTGGCGGAAATGGCGGTTGATCGCCCAGATGATCGGCGCGATGGCCAGCACCGCGCAAAAAAGCACCGGGTCGGTGTAGAGCATCAACAACCCGGCGATGAGCATTTGGATGACCTGCACGATGGAGACAAAGAGAACGTCCTGCACCCCCTGGCGTACGGCGTCGACGTCGGAGGTCATGCGGCTGATGATGCGCCCGAGCTTGGTGCGGTGGTAGAACCCCATCGTCATCCGCTGGAGGTGCGCGAACACGTCCGCGCGCAGGTCGTGGATGACCGACTCGCCGAGCTCGAGCACCAGGCGGATGCGGAAATGGAAGTTGAACGCCGTCCAGAGAGCCAGCGCGCCGAACAGCACCGCTCCGACGAGCGTCCCGTGCAAGTCGCCGCGCGTGATCGGCCCCTGGATGATCCGGCCGATCATCCACGCGCCCGCCGGCAATTGCACGGCGCGCACCAGCACGGCGAACAGCAACCAACCGAGTTGCCGCCGGTACGGGCGCGTGTACGAGAACAGCCGCCGGATCAACGCCATGTCGAGGGGCCGTTGGGACGGTTCGCGGTCCGATTCACCGAGCCCGTCCGCGCCGGCCGGGCGGACCACGAGCGTCGGGATCGTCCGCGAGGGGGGCGTGGAAGCGTTCATCAATCCAGGAAATCAGCGGTACGGGCGCGATCGGCAGAATTTATTTGCCTTTTGCCGGCCGACGTACGATAGAACGCCCCTTCTGCCTCCCGGGCAACCCGCGATTTTTATGAATATCCTCACCGCCATCGAAAACGAACAGAAGAAATCCGACGTTCCGTCCTTCAAGGTCGGCGACAGCGTGCGGGTCCACACCAAGGTCATCGAAGGCGACAAGGAGCGCGTGCAGCTCTTTACCGGCATCGTCATCGGCCGCAAGGGCACCGGGCTCAACGAGAACTTCACGGTCCGCCGCATCTCCTACGGCGAGGGCGTCGAACGCGTGTTCCCGATCCATTCGCCCCGCATCGCCAAGATCGAGGTCGAAAAACAGGGCACGGCCCGCCGCGCGAAGCTCAATTACCTGCGCGACCGCAAGGGCAAGCAAGCGATGGCCGTGCGCGAGGCGAAGTAACCTCCCTCCCGACGCCCCGACGATGCC
>CALMVM010000566.1 GCA_937873255.1 uncultured Verrucomicrobiota bacterium
GCTGGACCGCAGCGCGTGAACAGTTCGAGGCCAACCTTGTAAAACGAGATGACCCCGGCGAGCTGTTCGACCAGCCGCAGGGCTGCCGGCTCGTCGGCCACGTCGAGGGGCAGGATGATTTTGTCTTTCGCCGGGCGGGGAGTTGACACAGTGTGCGGGGTTTTCCTTGCCCCCATGAAATGGTTTGCCCCCGCCAAAATCAATCTTTCTTTGCGCGTGCTCGGCCGTCGAGCCGATGGGTTTCACGAGATCGAAACCCTCATGGTGCCGCTCTCGCTGGCCGATGAGTTGGAGGTTGATTGGCAGTCGCCGGCCCCGGCGCACTCCGCGAGCGCCGCCATCGAACTGGAATGCAACGATCCAAGCCTCCCGGCCGGACCGGAAAATCTTGCCTATCGCGCCGCCGAGATCTTCCGGCGCGACGTGGCGCCGGACCTCGCCCCGGTGCGCATCTCGTTGACCAAGCGCATCCCGCACGGCGCGGGACTCGGCGGAGGCAGCAGCGATGCGGCGGCGGTGCTGCTTGCCCTGAACGAACTCGCGCAAAACCGCGTGTCCGTCATGCGCCTCGCCACCCTCGCAGCCGAACTCGGCTCGGACGTGCCGTTTTTCCTGGCCGGCGGCGCGGCGGTTTGTCGGGGACGGGGTGAGATCGTGCAGCCCGTATCATTCGGCGCGCAACTTCCGCTGTTGTTGCTCAAGCCGCCTTTTCCGGTCCCCACGCCCTGGGCCTACAAACAGTGGCGGGACTCCAAACCGCTGCCCGGCGTTCGCTACGAGCCGCAGGCGTTCGCGTGGGGCGAGATGGTGAACGATCTCGAAAGGCCGGTGTTCGAAAAATATCTCATGCTGGCGGAATTGAAAAGCTGGCTGCTGGATCAGCCGGAAGTTGCCGGGGCGTTGCTGTCGGGCTCGGGCTCGACCGTGCTGGCCGTCCTGCGCACCGTGACCGATGACCGTACCCCGCTCGCCGACCGCGCGATGCGTCAATTCGGCGATCTCTGGACGCTGTCGTGCGACACGGCGGCCACGGAAAGACCCGCTTGAGCAAGGCGGTGGTACATGCGGGAAAACTCCCAGCCGCGTATAATGGGCATGATCACCACTTCGGTTCTTCGCTGTTCGATCCTCTCGCTGGCCGCGCTCGCCGCGCCGATACTTTTCACGGCGTGCAAGGGAACGGACATTTCCGGCAATGCGACCGTGGCGTCGGACGCCCCCGGGCCGGGGGTCGATTCGACGGGGCCGACCGTGCCCGGCAACGTCGTGCCGACCATCGGCGGCGGGGCTGGCAACGGGGCGGGTACGTCCGGTGGTGGCGCGGGCGTCGGCAATGGACATTGAAAACGGTCGCGCCGTCTGTGTATTGGCAGGAAGGCGCGACCATGTTAGGATGGGGATCGTCTGACGAGGAGGGGTGGCAGAGCGGTCGATTGCGCCGGTCTTGAAAACCGGAGATCCGCAAGGATCCGTGGGTTCGAATCCCACCTCCTCCGCACCAGCCTAGCGCACGAACGTTCCGTCGGGCGCGTAACGGCGCGGCTGCCCGGCAAACGTTTCCAACTCTTGCCAGTAGGCCAAGGTCATGGCGCGTTGCGTCGCCTGCCACTCCCCGCCCCCGAACACCGCGCGCCAGGGACGGGCGAGAACCTCCAAGGCGAGGAGGAGCCGCGCCCGTCTGATTTTCGGCCCCACCCGCGTCACATCGCAGTGCTCCCAGTGGTAGTCGGCGTACGCCGTGGAACGGCCCATCCGTTCGGCCATTTTGAACAGGGCCGGTTCCGTTAACCGGGACAGGTCGAAATGATGCTCGACGCTCGTTTCCAACGCCCCCTTGATCCGAAAGCCGGCGGCCAGCAATCGTGCCGCGTAGAGTCCTTCCTCACCGAATCCCGACGCGCCGGCCCCGAGGTTCGGGTCGAAATCGCCCAGGGTCTCGACCACTTGCCGGCTCAACGCCATGTTCGCTCCAATCAACGTGTCCGGACGCACCGGGTCGGTGTGCTCGGTCGACGCCAGCCATCCGCGTCGGGTGCGGAAAGGCTCGCGGGACAGCGGTGATTCGTATTCCGGCGGGAAATGCACGCCGCCCGCGACGGCATCCGCCTCGCCACGTAGGATTGGGCGGCACATTCCATCGACCCAATTCTTTGGCACCCGCACGTCGTCGTCGGTGAACAGGATCACGTCGGAAGCCGTCCGGCGCAGACCGGCGTTGCGGGCGCGCGACAGACCAGCTTCCGGCTCGGAGACAGAGCGCACCGGAAGAATGTTTCGCGCCGCACATTCCTGGATGATCGTCGCCGTGTGGTCCGACGAGCCGTTATCGACGACCACCAGTTCCACCGCGAGATCGGCGGGGAGCACGGTCGCCTCGATGGACCGGAGCGTCGGACGCAGACTTTCCGCGCGGTCGCGGGTGCAGATGACGATGGACACACTGGCGGGTCGCGCCGGCTGCGGTTGATCGGCCGAAGAACTCGCAATCATGCGACGGGAGCGCGGTTCGAACCTCTCCAAGACCTGGGCTCTCGCGCGTCGATAGACATCGGATGCAAGGGCTCGACGGGCGGGGTCATTTCGCGCGAACGCGTTTCGATCTGGCACGCATCGCCTGGAACCAATCCGGCTCCAGATCGACGGCAATCGTGCGAATCAGGCCGGGGTCGTGCAGCGCCGCCGGCAGCAGGTAGGCGACCACCCGGAGCGCGGCCCAACGCGCGCGGAACCCTCCGTGGCGGGCGGCCTTCATGATCCGCGTGCCGGAATAGGCATAGATGCACATCAACGCGCTGTGCCACACCTGCCCGCGCCGGTCGCGGGGCAGGAGACGGAGGTTTTTGCGCACGGTCCGCACCGCGTTCCAGAACATGCGGCCGATGGCGTGCGAAGCGTTGCCGCCGTGTACCCGGTAATAGAGCGCCGTCCGCCGGATTTGCGCGGCGACCCCCTGCGCGGACAGGCGAATCCATAGATCCATGTCGTCGCTCCCCCACAGCTTCGGGTCGAAGCCACCCACCGCTGCCAGCGCGTCGCGGCGGATGAGCACCTGCCCGGGTGAATGAATTCCGCTGCCCTCGAACATTTCCTCGGTGGGTTGGAGCACGAGGACATCGTCGGCCCGGTGCGACTCCGCCGGAACGCCGTCGGCACCGAGCAGCCCCGATAGTCCGCTCAACATCGCCCATTCGGGATGCTCGCGCATCGCGGCCACCTGCCAGGCAAGCTTGTCCGGCGGCCAGAGATCGTCGTCGTCGAGAAAAGCAATGAACTCCCCCCGTGCCTCGGCGAACCCACGGTTGCGCGCGACCGCTTGGCCGGCGTTGGCCTGCTCGAAATACCGGACGCGTCCGGCTTCCGCGAGCGGGCGCAGCCGCGCGGTCGTGTCGTCGGGCGATCCATCGTTGACCACGATGATCTCGTAGTCGGTGAACGTTTGTCCGAACACGGAAGCCAGCGTATCCAGCACGTATTCCGCGTGGTTGTAAGTCGGGATGACGACCGACACTACGGGGTGCATAGCGGATTCCGGATGAGGGGATTGCGTAGGAAATCCAGGAAAAGGGTCCGCACCGGGCGTTTCAGAAGCAAAAACCGGATCAGCCGGCTGGCGGTCAGCGAAAACTCGGTGCACGGCGTTTTCACGAATGCCACCAGGAAGAATTTGTTCCAGTGTGCAACCAGCCGCTCGCGCGCTTCCGCGAAGGATCGGCTCGCCGGGTTGCCACTGCTCAGGTGGGTGAGCAGGAAATCGATGACGTGCGCGGACCCGCCGCGCGCAATGGCGTTGAGGCAGACGTCCGTGGCGTAAAGATGGAATCCGTGGAGACCGGGACTGCAAAACGGTGCCTTCCCACGCCGCAGGAGAAGGAAGTTCTCGTCGAGCGTCCGGGTTTTCAGCGGCAGGGAGGTCTCCCGAAACTGCCCGGCGGGCTCGTTGAGGTGCGCGAACATGCGCTCCCCGCCGTCGAATCCGGCGTTGCCAGCGGCCACCCACCGGGGATAGCGCGCGTCGAGGAGGGCGGCTTGCGAGACGAGCTGGTCGTATCCATGGCCCAGGTCGAGTCGCACGTCCTGATGGCAAAACACGACGTAGGGCTCCGTCCCGTCCGTGGGCAACCCGCGCAGAATGGCGTAGGGATCGTGCTGGTTTTCCCTAGAATTATCGAACAGCGTGAAGCGCGCCCGATCCGGCGTGAAACCGGCGGCCTCGAACGATTGCCGCATCGCCGCGTATTGCGCCGGGTCGTTGGCGAGCGTGACGATGTGAAAGCGAGGCGCGGGTGCCTTCATGACACGCGGACGCCGCGCGCGATCCGGTAGACGCCGTGCGACTTGTTGTACGACCAGGGCGAACCGTCCACGCAACGGGGTTCGACCGAAAAGCGGAGGGCGTTCTCCGCCTGTACGTATGAATCGTACTCGTCGCCGAGCGCGACGCTGAGTTGATAGTCGCCGGGCACGAGGGAGAGATCCGGCAGATCGCAGGTGATGCGGTTGACCCGCGAGAGGTCCCAGAATTCGCAGCCCTCCTCGACCGACTGGATGCTGGACACCTTGAGTCCCTCGCCGTCACGGATCGAAATGGACAGCGCCGCGCGTAGCGGCTCGGGGCTGTGCACATCCATCGTCAAGCGGTAGCTGCCGCCGAAATCGAGCGCGGTGCCCGCCGACTCACCGTTGAATTGCGAGAAACTCACGTCCGATACCCGGACGCCTCGACTTCCCTCGAAGCTGCCGGAGGTCGCGGTTTTCGCGTTGTGCAGATACGTGGCAATGGCGTGGGAGGGGCTGCCGACCTCCCGCACGCGGCCGTTCACGAGGTAGATGACCTCCGTGCAAAGCGAGCGGACCGCGCTCATGTTATGGCTGACGAAGAGAACGGTCCGGCCCTGCGTGCTCACGTCCTTCATCTTGCCGAGGCATTTTTCCTGGAACTCGGAGTCGCCGACGGCGAGAACCTCGTCGACGATGAGGATTTCCGTTTCGAGGTGCGCCGCAACGGCGAACGCGAGGCGCACGTACATGCCGCTGCTGTAACGCTTCACGGGCGTGTCGAGGAACTTCTCCACGCCGGCGAAATCGACGATGGCTTCGAACTGGCGGCGGATTTCGCCCTTGGTCATGCCGAGAATCGCGCCGTTGAGATAAATGTTTTCGCGGCCCGTCAACTCCGGATGGAAACCCGTGCCGACCTCGAGCAGCGAGCCGACGCGGCCGTAGAGATCGATCTCGCCCTCGGTCGGTTCCGTGATGCGGCTGATGATCTTGAGCAGTGAGCTTTTGCCGGCCCCGTTGCGGCCGATCACTCCGACGACATCACCCTTGTGGATGTCGAACGACACGTCCTTCAGCGCCCAAAACGTTTCCGTCGGCACGCGATGAAGGGGATGGCGAAGCCGTCGGAGCAAGGTTTCCGCCAAGGTCGTGGGCCGGTCCCTTTCCTGCGCGATGGTGTACGATTTCGACAGCCCGCGCACGGAAATGGCGAGATCGTCAGATGACATCGGCGAACTTCCTTTCCATGCGCTTGAAGGCGTACAACCCGAAGACCAGCATCGCCACGGCGACCAGCGCGGAGATGCCCAGCGCCCCCGGATCGCCGAACGGCTTGCCCAGCAGACCGCTGCGCATCGCCTCCAGCGGCGGCGTGAGCGGATTCAAGAGGTAAACCCACCGAAGCTTGGCGGGAACGACCGCCACCGAATACGCCACCGGACTGGCGTACAGCAGGATGTTCATCAACACCGGCAGGATATAGCTCACGTCGCGGTAGGACACCATCAACGCCGCCAGCCACAACCCAACGCCCATGGCGAGCGCGATAAGTACCAGCACCGCCACCGGAAACCACAGCACGCTGCCCGTCGGCACGATGCGGTAACACCCCATCAGGACCACCATCAACGCCAGGCCCACCACGAAATCCACCACGCACGACCCCAAGCCCGAAATCGGCAACACGAGTCGGGGAAAGAACACTTTCGAGATCAGGTGCGCGTTTCCGACCAGACAACTGCTCACCTTGCCGAGCACGTTGCTGAAGAAATTCCAGCCAAGCAACCCCGCGAAAGAAAACACGAGGTAAGGCACGCCGTCGCTGGAAAGACCGGCCACCGCGCCGAAAACAAAGGAAAACACTCCGGCGGCGAGCAGCGGCTGCAAGACCACCCACAAGACGCCCAACGCCGTCTGTTTGTAGCGGATTTTGAGATCGCGGCCGGCGAGAGACAGCAGCAGGTCGCGGAAACTCCAAATCTCATGCAGATTGAGGGCCGCCCACCCGCTCGCGGGCCGGATCGTCAGAGTGGGCTGCGGCCGGGACGCCGACGCGGATTCGACGGCGACAGTTGGATTGACCAGCGTCTCGTTCACGAAAGAAATAATGGAATACCGGGCGCGCGACCGTCAACCAGCCCGCGCGTGTAACCGACAGTCCTTCCCATTAGCAAGCCTCGTTCCACCGAGGAAGCAACCCGGAAAACACGCTGGGCGCGTATTTGCACCGGTGGTTTTGCCGCTATTCGCGGCCCCGCCCCCGGCTCTCCCGGAAGCAGCGACGAAAAGAAAAGGGCTCCCATCAGGGATATAACCCCGATGGAAGCCCGAGAGCCGACGCAGCAATCGCGAAGGCCGACTACGACTTGGTGAGGTGACGGGCGATGCCTGCCAACACGACGGTGCCAAAAGCCTTCACCAAGGTCGGATGCGCCGAATAAAAGCTCATCGCTTGGTGAAAGACATCCGGCGCGTTCGACTGCGCATGCGCGGCCAGTTTTCCCAAGTCGTCCGGTGTGGCGCTCTGGGGATCGTTTTGCACCGAAGGGCTGATTCCCAACTGCGACAGGAGCCCACCAAGGTTGCCCGCAGAGCCGCCCAGACCGCCGAGCAACGTTTGGATCATGTTGCCGCGCTGCTGAGAATTCATCTGCGACGCCGAGTCGGCGACCTTCTGCTGGACCTCGCTGGGGTCGAGGTTTGCCAAGGCCGGTCCGATGGCCGCGCCAAGCTGGTTTTGCGGCACGCTCCCCGCAACCTGGTCGAAATGCTGATGCGTTTCCTGTTCGTTGAGATTGCCGCCTGTCAGATTGCTGAGGACGCCGCCGAGTTGATCGAGAAGGGACATGATTTTGTGCTTGGGGTTGTACGATCCTTCGGGCGGGGCGGAAGCCGCCACGTCCGGGGGATCAGGGGATAGATAAGGGGGTGATTGCCGGGCTGAAGTCTCAGAACATCTTCTTCGCGCGCTTCACAACGGGGTCGACGTATTTGCTGACATCGACATCCTGCGCCTGTTTGTAGGCTTTCTGGACGCCCTTGCGCGCCGACATGTAATTGCTCGTGAAAAACTTCACGACGGGCCACAGGAACGGCAAAATTGCCGCTTGGTAGTCGTAGTCGCGCGCCTTCTGCACCGCTTGGGGAATCGGGACCTCAATGTGGTCGCGGCTGGGCCGTTCGAGCAGGCGCACGAGCAAGCCCAAACCGAAACCGACGCCGAGCGCAGTCAGGATGGCCGGGAATGGGTTTTCGCGCACGTACACCTCGGTCGTGTGCATCGCGCCCGTCCAGGTATCCGCCGCGCTGCTGCCAATGGCCTTGCTCCGTTCCTGAATACTGGAACCGAGATCGCTCATCACCTTCCCGGCGCTGCGCGCGGCGGGCTTCTGAGCCGCGAGTTCGTCGCGCAGGCCGCGCACCGAGTTGTGCGTGGCAAGTACTTCCTGAAACTGGCGTTGGACGATCTCCTTCAAGGGATCGGAAAGGTTCGCGTTGGACGCCTTGCGGTACTCGGCTACCGCGCTGTCCTCGCCGCGCTCGCATTCCGCGAGGATCGCGTGGTTGTCGTTGCCGGTGAGGGCGGTCTTCAGGTTGATCCAGCCCCGGTGCAGCGCGGAGGTCACCGTGCTCGTTTCCGACGGGCCGGGTTCGCCGAGGTTGATCACCTCGCTTTGGAGTTCGCCGGCGAACTTGGAGCGTTGCAGCGAGCAGGAAAACAGGAACCCCTTGAGGTCCTCGTCGTCAGTGATGGCTTCGGCCGCCTGACGGAAACCTTCCTGACCGTCCTTGCACGTCTCGATCAGTTTATTTAGCGTCGAAATGGAGTCGGAGAGAGAATTGCTCATACTGCTGGCTAATTCGCAGATGGTTCGGCAAGTGCGTCCCCCCGAATCGGCGCGGCCGACGTTTTCGCTTTTCCGCCGCTGGCACGGCACGCTTCTCCGCCTCACGGGGCGTATTTGCGCCGGTATTTCTCGTAGAGCCGGGTCTGGCGGTTGGACAAATCCACCGGGCGGCCGTCGATGTACGCGGCCTCGACCTGCGTCATAATTTCCAGCGGATCGCCGGCGGTGACGATCACCGTGGCATCCTTGCCCACCTCCAGCGATCCGAGCCGGTCCGCGACGCCGAGGATTTGCGCCGGGTAAAGGGTCACCGATTTGAGCGCCTCGTCGCGCGGCAGCCCGTGGGCAGCGGCCTGCGCGGCTTGGTAAGGCAGATTTCGCTCGTGCGCCGCCTCGAAATCCGAACCCGTGTTGGCGATGCAGAACCGGACGCCGGCCGCGTGGAGTTTTCCGGGGTTGGCGTAAGCGGTATCGTATCCCTCCCAACGACGCAGCGGCAGCGCATTGACGGGGCTGACGATCACCGGCACATCGCATTCCTTGAGGAGATCGGTCACGCGCCAGGCATCCTGTCCGCCGACGAGCACCATTTTCAGCCGCTCGGCGTTCGCCCACCGCACGCTTCCCTCGATCTGCCGGATGTCGTCCGCGTGTACGAACACCGGCACTTCTCCCTTCAGCACGGGCAGCATCGCCGCCAGCCGCACGTCCGGCCGGGGGCCGGTCCCGGATTCCACCGCCCTTCGGTACGCGCGCGCGGCGTCGAACGTTTCCTGCAAACGCCGCAGCCGCACGTCGATTTCCTTTTGCTGGTCCTCGGGGCTCAACGGGTATCGTGGACTTCGGTCGATACGCAGGTCGGGCCAAAAGACGTGCAAGCCGACGTCGGCCCTCACGGTGAGGCTCTCCCAGGTCCAGCCATCGAGGTGGATCAACGTGGAAATACCCGAAATCAGGCCGTCGCCGGTCCTCGGCACCGCGAGGGCCGTCAAAATGCCATTGGCCCGGGCGACCGGCAACAGCTCGCTGTCGGCGTTGATGGCGACCTGCGCGCGGGCGTTGGGATTGATCGTGCCGACTTCCGCCGAGTCGGTGTTGCCGCGCACGGACTGGATTTCGGTCAGCCCGAGCGCCGAGTGGGCGGCGATCAACCCGGGGTAAACGTGCTTGCCGACAATCTCGATGACCCTCGCGCCCTCCGGTATCGGCAAATCGTGCCCGACGGCGGTAATCTTGCCATTGGCGAAGATGATCTCGCCGTCCGCAATGTCGGGACCGCTGACCGGATGAATCGTCGCGCCGCGCAGGACGATGGCCTGCGACTGCGCCGGCGCGGGAATTTGATCGTTCGCGCGGGTCGACGGGTACGCAATGCCGCACCACAGGATCGCCGCGAGGACAGAGGACCGGATTTGCATGGGTTGTCGGCGGTCAGAAGCTCGCGCTCGAACAGGTGTGACGATCCCGGCCGTCCCCGTACGGAGCCTGATGTTCCAACGCGTGGTGGATTGCCCGGTGCAGGAGCATTCTGGCAAAACCGCTCGTGGGGCCGTCCCCCGACCCGTCCGGTTTTTTCTTGTCGTCGCCGTCCCCGCCCGACATGGATTTGCGGCGGTCGGGCAGCGCCGCCTGGATGAGGCGTTCGCGCAGGGCCGCCACCTCGCGGCGCAGCTCCTGGTCGCGGTTGTGGTCGAAATAGCAGCGGCCGTCGATCCACGTCTGTTCGGCTCGGGTGTAGGTCGAAAGTGGGTGGCCGGTCCACAGCACGAAATCCGCGTCCTTGCCCGGTTCCAGCGAGCCTGTCTGCCGGTCCCCGCGCAACTGGCGGGCGGGAGTGATCGTCC
>CALMVM010000567.1 GCA_937873255.1 uncultured Verrucomicrobiota bacterium
TGCCGCGCTCCGCTGCCGACGCAGAGGCCCCGTCCCCGCCGGCGGCGGCCCAGGCGGCCTCGGCGTTGGAGCGGTTCGAGGCGATCTTTCACCCGGACGGCGATACGCTCGACGAGGCGCTGGCCGCCGCCGAACAGATCGTGATCGAGCGTTCGCTGGCGCGGATCGTGGCTCTCTTCGGCGAACTGCCTGCGGCGACGTTCGAGACGCTCGTGCAGCGGGTGCTCGAAGACCGGACGATCCCGCCCGCCGCCGGCTCGCCCGTCCACATGCCCGCTGGCAGCGCGCCCGTCGCCCCGACACGCCGTTCCGCCATGGAGGTCTGGCGCGTCCTGCGCCACCGCCTCTTGACCCGCGCCGGCCTGCGTGGCGGCCGGCGCGTTGGCTTCTTGTCGTCGCAGGTAGAGGAAGCCGCGCGGGCTTATTGCTGGGAAGAACCGCAGGAGATGGCTGCGGTCTTTGCCGCCGGTCATTCCTTGGGTATCCTGTTCGCCGACAGCGCCGCCACGGAGTCTAAGGAACTCTTTGACGCCTACATCCACGCCGCGCGCCAACTGGCCCTAAGCGATCCCAACGTCTTCGGCTCGCGCTGGCTCGGTGCCATCCTCGACGAATACCGCGCCTGGCTGCGGCAAACCACGGACCTGCCTGCGCCGGTGGGCGACGACCTGCTCGGTGCCCTCGAACAGGCATGGCGCGAAATGCAGAACGACGCCCTGCGCGAACGTCTGCGCGGCCAGTTCTGCCAACGCGTGGGCTACCTGTCGCGGTTGCTGCTCGAACGAGAGGAAACGTCCGGCATGGTCCTGCACTTCTTCCAGCGGCTGTGCCGCGAGGGTTACCATCTTACGTTGTGGGGGCTAGTCGATCAGGTCCGTTCGAGTGACGGCTTCGACCCGTTGCGCTGGGCGGACGCGATCCTGACGGACGCCCGCGATGACACCGTGGTGCTGGTGGTGCTCGATGGCTTGGCGAAGGAAGTGGTGCTCGACCCCGGCTCCGGCGACGCGCAACGCGTGCTTGACGCCTTCGCCGCCTGGCAGCCCGCCGCCGCGACGCCACGCGGACGCCTCTTGCCCCGGGAGCGCCGCGCGCTGTTGTTCCTGGACCGCTTGCTGCGCGAGTTGGAACGCGCCGACGGCTTCGGAGGACCAGCGGTCGTCGGCCTGGAGCGGCACCGCGATTGGCTAGCGGCGGCGGTGGCCACGCCCGAGTTCGGCGTGCTTGCCGCGCAAGCCGCGTTCCAAGACACCTCGCACGCGGATCCCAGCCGGCAGCCACCAACCGATAGCGAGATCTTCGGGCTGGCGCTCAGTCTCTACCGGCTCCACACCATCCTGCCGGTTGACTTCGCCAAGGGGCTGACGGCGACCGTCTTGCGCACGCGCAAGGGCGACGTCCAGGGTCGACTCAAGGACTACTGGCGCGCCTTCGCTGACTTCTGGGCGGAGGAACGCCGCAAACTACCCGCCAACGACGAACACCTCGCGCTCAGTCGCTTCTACGCCTCTCGTTACGAACTCTGCCAACGCTTGCTCCGCTCGTGAACGCTCCCGCCAACCCACTTACCACCGCTGTGCCCACGATCATCCGACCCGCGCGGCAGGCCGGCCGCAACGAAGTCCTGTGCCAGGCCGCCCTTGCTGAAGGCGGGCCGCTGGCCCGCGTGCGCGCGCTGTGGAGTCGGCCAGCGTCGTACGCGGTGCCGCAAGGCCGACTCGGCACGCCGTTACTGATGGACGGCGCGCTCATGGAGGTCCGGCTCGTGGGCACGCAAGAGATACTGCGCCTCGTGCCGGAACTGCGGGTCTATGGCGTCGAGCCAGGCCGGCACCAGGCGGTGGTCGATTGCCTGCACCCGCATGCCGACCGACAGTTGGAGGCGTTGCGAGAAATTATCCACGGCATATTCTTGCAATACATGGATTTGCAGATGAAGCCGGAGGCGCTCGAACGGATTATTACCTACGAATCGCCTGGGGCCGAGCCAATCCGCCAGCAGATCGCCGCCGAGACGGGGTTGACGGTGCGTTGGCACCTGCGCCCCGAGCCGGTGATTGAGGACTGGCTGCGCGGCCTCCAGCGCGCGTTGCCGCAGGTCAAGACTCTGACGTTCAACCCGGCCTCGCGCACCGCGCAGTTCAACCTCACCTTCAGCCTGCGCGTCGAAGATGTCGTACTCGGTCGGCTCTACCGTCTCGCGCAACGGGTATCCGAAGGCTGCACAATCGAGCAGGAATCGCAGAAACTCTTCGCACGCATCACCGACATGCTCGAACCGGCCTTCCGTGGCTTGGGCAACGGCACGCGCCTGTGGGAGCACAATGCGTTCTGGTCACTGCTGCAGGCAGGCTTTAACGAGGCCGTCTCGCAGCGCGTCGAGCAGGAGTTCGGCTACCGGGTCGAATTTAACGACTTCCGACGCGAGCCGACCGCGGCGGACCTAGAAATGCTCTCGGCGGTGGAAAGCAAGAAGCACCTGCTCGTCGAGTACAACAGCGCCCACGCCAACTACGAGCGTGCTCTCGCCCGGCGCGACGAGGCCCTAGATCAGAGCCAGGACAACGACGAATCAGAAACCGTTAAGATGAGCGAGGCATCCCTCGACCGCGCACGGCAGCGCCTGCAAAAAGCCCAGCAGGAAATGGAAAAAGGGGCGGGGCGGCCTTCCACCCCACTGGCCACGCCCGACGACAGCCAGATGCAGCAGGCGCTGTTGCAATTCCAGAGCCGCCTGGGAGTGACGCGCCTGCCGACGGGATTGGAGACGGGGACCGGCACGCACTTCGGACAGATCGGAGACCCAGCACGCCCGGGTCTCACCGACGCCGACGAAACCTCGCCGGGGCAGCCGCCCGCCTAGCCGGTCGCCGCTTTCTGCACGGAGTTTGTCCCCGTCTATGCCCGACGCGTCGCACACGCCAGCCTTCCGCTGCACCAACCCGCGCTGCTACCGCGTCGGCACACAGGTTCCGGCGGCCACCGGGTCGGTTTGCCGCTGGCCCGACAGTTGCGCGCGGCCCCAGCCGAATGCCTTCGCCACGCCGACGCTGCCTACAAAGGCGCCGCCTCCGCTGCCCCGGCCCACGACCGGCGGGGTGCCTGTTTCGCTGCCGGGCAGTCGCACGTTCTGGCAGAAGTGGCGAGGGTGCCTGCTGCCTGTGTTTGTCGTGGTGGCGGTCGTGGTGCTGTTGCGAAACTGCGTCTCCCCGCCAACCCGGCAGGAAAACCGGCCCGTACCGCCGGCCACCCCGACGTCGACGCCGTATCGGACGGTCGAGAGCAGCCCGACCCCCGACCCGACGCTCCGGCGCTTTGGCGCGAGCCCGGCCCCTACCTCGACGCCCACGCCTGCGGCAACATTGTTTTTCGACACGCCGTTGCCGACCCCGTTCTTTATCCCGCCGGCCCGCACACCGACACCGACGCCGCCCGCGAACCACTACACCCTCTACGAACACCCGCGGCATCAGTACAGCGTGTGGCTGCCGCCCGACTGGCTCACGCTGCTCAACCCAAAGGAAAACGGCGACCGGCTGGAATGCCTCACCCGCGACGGCAAGCAGCTGCTCATCCTCGTCCGCAACACCCCCCGTTCCCTGCAGGAACTCTACCAGCAGCACGCGGCGGAACACACCCTCCACGATCCCCTCAAGACGAACGACTACGCCGTGATTAAACCCGACAAGAACTGGTTCGTCGTCTCGGGCTACAACGGCCCGCGCGGCTACTACATCAAAGGGTACAAGCGCGGAAACGTGTTCCTGTTCCTCGCGCTCGAATACGACCAGCACGGCCCCAACGTCATCTCCGACGACGACATCAAGAAGATCTCGCGCTCGTTCCCCAATGACTGAACGCCAAACCCGGTAACCTATGCCCACGCCGAACGCCCTTTCGCAGCAACCCACGGTCCCGCGTCCCGACCTAGTCCTGCGCATCGGCTTCGCGGGCAACCGCCGTTTGCCGGCGGACACTGCGTCCTTCGATGCCGTGCTGGACACGATCCTGCAGACGGTGACGGCACGGTTGGCGGCGAATCTGGTACCGGAGGGCGAACGGGCAGCCTCCACGAAGATCGCGCGCTTTTATTCCGACGCGCCCCCTTTGCTGCGGCTGGTCACGGGGTTGGCGGAGGGCGGCGACGAACGCGCTGCGATGGCGTTGGACCGACTGGACGCCCCGGCCCTCGGTGTCCGTACCGAACTCGCCGCCATCCTGCCTTTCGGGGCTGACGCGTACCGTGCGAGCCGCGACGAGGCGTTCCGCGCGGAGTTCGACCGGCGGCGCGCGGCGTGCGCTTACATTTACGAACTCGACGGCATTCATTCCCGCCAAGACCCGCCTGAACCCCGGATCCACCGCCGCCGCCGCGCGCGAGCCTACCGGGCGCAGTCCAAGCTGCTGTTGCGCCACATTGATTTCCTCGTCGCGGCGGCGGACTTCACCGCGGAGGCCAAGCCCGGCGGCACGGTCGAAACGGTGCGCAAGGCCCTGGCGTTCGACCTGCCGGTCATCGTTATCGACCTGGGCGACCAGGCGGCCGTCCGCCTCGTGGAACCCGAGCAAGATTTGTCCGAAGCCCTGGAGGAATCTCCGGACGACCCCGCGGTCTGGCCGGGGCGGCTGGGCGAGTGGGTCCAGAGCGTCGTGGCCGACCCGGATGCGCCGACAGACGTCAGTCCCACTGCGTCCGTCGAGGGCGAAGCGCGAGACGCGGTCATCGAGGAATATTTCCTGCGCGCCGACTTCCCGCCGAAGGACAGCGGTGGCACCCAGCGCAAGACGTTTCGGGAAGGGCTCTGGAACCGGTTCGAAAGATTCTTCCGCCGATTGCCTCCACCCAAGTCGGACGAACGGCTCCAGCCGTTCGCCGCCTACCGCGACCGGGCCACGGCCCTGAACTACCACTACTCGGGGCTTTACCGGGGTGCGTTCGTCCTCAACTACGGCCTGGCCGTCGTCGCGGTGCTCATCGCCGCGCTGAGTCTGGTCCTGGCCGGCCGTTTCGCCGTGCATCCGGCAGAGGGCGAAGACCTCTGGCTCGGCGGCCTGGCGTTGCTCAAGCTGGGGTTGCTCGCCTGGATTTTCTTCAACACGCTCGGCGACCATCGCGGCAACTGGAGCAAGCGCGCGGTGGACTACCGCTATCTGGCGGAGCGTCTGCGCACGATGTACTACCTGCCGCGGCTGGGCAGCTTCCAGTCGCCCGCGCCTGTGACGCCCAAGCTCGCCTCGCGCAATGTGCGGCAGAGCGCCGTCGACTGGCTGTTCGAGGCTATCGTGCGCTCCGTCGATCCGAGCACCGTGGCTGCGGCTGGCGAGGAGGGCAAAAAGGCGAGGCGAATAGACGCGGCCGGCACTTTGAAGTTAATCACGGAGAAATGGATCGGCGCGCAACGCGACCTCGCCAACCTGGAAGCGGGTCCCGGCTCGGGACAGATTTTCTACCACCAGCGCAATCACGACACGCTCGACCGCATGTACGAGCGGCTGGATCGCTGGGTACAGTGGCTGAACATTTCGGTGATCCTCGTGGTGGTCGTTGACTTGGCTGCGGTCATTTTTGAATGGAACCCGGAGCACTCCTGGTCGGTTTGGCTCCTCTTCGGGGCGACGGTGCTGCCGGCCGCGGTCGCCGGCCTCAACGGCCTGCGCTTCCAGTCCGAATGCCAGCGGCTGGCAGAGCGCTCGGGCATCATGTTCGACCTCCTGCGGGACCGCTTGGTCCAAGCCGAAAGCCTGCAGGCGGCGATGGCGGACGTGGCCGGCACGGAGGACGACAGAGGCTCGCACGGAATCGAGGTGCTAGCCCTGGCCGAACACGTCGCCCGCGAGCTCGTCGAAGAAGTGGCTGAGTGGTCGGTGATCTACGCCAAGGACGTGACCGACACCTGACCCGGCGGACCGATTCGGACCCGATTCGAGAAGTATGCCGGAGTCATATAAATACTACGCGTTCATCAGCTACAGCTCGGCCGACAAGCCGTGGGCCGACTGGTTGAAGCGGCAGTTGGAGCGATACCGTGTACCGAAACGCATTGAGGGATTGCCCGAGGAGGACCGACCACGGCACTTCCGGCCGATCTTTCAAGACCGCGGCGAGATGCGCTCGTCGTGGAGCTTACAGGAAGTGTTGCAGGAGGCTCTGCGCGACAGCCGCTACCTGATAGTGATTTGCTCGCCGAAGGCCGCCACTTCGGAATGGGTCAACGAGGAAGTCCGCTTTTTCCGGTCGCTGGGCCGGGCGGAGCGCATTCTCCCGCTCATCGTGGACGGCAGCCCCAATCCGAACGGTGTCAGCCAGAGCTATTGTTTCCCGCCGGAGTTGCGCGATCTGCGGAGCGCGCAGGACGCAGCGCTCGGCGTCGTGTTACCGGAGGCGAAGCGGGACTCGGTCGCCGCCGCTGACGCGCGCGACCAGCGCGACGGGCGGGAGGGGGCGCTGTTGCGCATCATCGCCGGGCTGCTGGCGGTCAACATCGAGGCGGTGGTGCAGCGTGAGAAACGCCGCCGGCTCGTGCGGCGCCTGTGGACGGCGGCGGCGCTGATCCTGGCCGTCGTGCTGGGCGCGTGGGCGTGGGACTACAACCGGGTGAAAACCGTCTACTACAGTGGTTGGCAGAGCTTCTGGAACATCCCACGGGGAATCCTGCCGCTCTCGCCGGAGGCCCGCGCGCACCGCAACAGCTACCGATTCACCTACCAGCGTGGCAAGCTGCGCAAGATCGAGGGAGTCGACGGGACGGGTTACTCGGAGTTCACTTGGGTGCGCAACGATTTGCAGGCGAACCAAGAGGAGTTCGTCTACCACGACGACGGCCGCTTGGCGGAACAACGCTACCGCAACCACTTTGGCAAGCTGGTGCAAACCGAAAAGTACACGGACGACCTCCTCCACTCCAACCTGGTGCGTGAGGAAGACCTGCCTGCCGTGGTGGACGCAAAACTGAGCACGGAAAGCATCCTCAACGGCGTGGCCAAGCTCGATGCGGACATCAATCCCGTCCGGGGCGACACACGCGTGTCGCGCTACGACATGGAATACGACCGCGACGGGCGGCTGATCGTCTCGCGCTACCAGAAGCCCGACGGCAAGCCGACCGCCTTGCGCGACGGCACCTACGGCGCGCGCTACGAATACGACGGCAACGGCGACGTCGTGAAAAGCACCTCCTTGGGGCTTGACGGCGGCTCCACGGTGGACAACCACGGTGTCGCCAGCACGCTCTCGAAGTACGACGCCCGACACAACCTCGTCGAAAAGACCTTCGTCGGACTGGATGGGCAGCCGGTGATCGGGGAGGAGGGCTACGCGCGTTGCGTCTACGGGTACGACAGCTGGGGCCGCAACGACCTGGCCGCGTACTTCGACCCGGCCGGGCGGCCGATGGTCCTGCCCGCCGGGGTCAGCAGCTTCCTGGAGGTTTACGACGACGCGGGCAAGGTAGCGGAATTCCGCTACCTCGACGCCGCGGGGAAACCGGTGGTCACCACCGAGGGGCATGCCATCCGGCACATGGAACACAACGTGCGCGGCCACATCACCCGCCTCAGCTACTTCGATCCGGCCGGTGCCCCGATCCTCAACGCCGACGGTTACGCCGTCGTGATCACCGAACGGGACGTGAACGGCAACCCGGTGCGCACGCGCTACCTCGGGGCCAAGGGCGAGCCGGTGGCCAACGACGGAGCCTACGAGATCGTGCGCCGTTTCGACGGGCATGGCAACACGCTCTTCGAGCAGTACCTTGATGCCCAAGGCGAACCGGCTGGCGGCAAGAGCGGCTACGCCACGGTGGAATGGCGCTACGATGAGCGCGACCGCGTCACCGAGCAGCGCTGGTTGGACGCCGCAGGGAAGCTGACGGCCCCCACCGACGAGAACGGGGTGGCGCTCCGACGGACCCACTACAACGACGAAGACCATTCCATGGCCGAACAGGACTTCGATGCCTCGGACCAGCCGACTCTCGGTTTCAGCGGGGCTTTTGACGCGCGCCTTAAAATGTCCAGGTTCGGCCTCCCGGAGGAAGCCGCCTGTTTCGACCGCCATGGCGAGCCGGCGCTGAACAAGCTCGGCTTCTGGAAGATGACCCAGCAGTTCGACGAAGCGGGACACATCGTGGACATCGCGTACTTCGGCAAGCGCGGCGAACCCGTCATCCAGTTGCAGGATAAAACCCACCGGACCCGGGCGACCTTCGATCAGGCCGGCCAGCTTGCCTCCGTCTGTTGCCTCGACACCGCGGATGCCCCAGCACCGGACAAATCCGGCCACGCCGAGACGCGCTACCGCTACGACGCCCGGGGTTGGATGATCGCCGAGGATTATTTCGACGGCCTCGGACACCCCGCGAACAACCTGAGCGGGGTGGCGGGCTACCGCTACGAATTCGACGGACGGCACAATATTGTGTCGATGACGAGTGTGGATGGCGCCGGACAACCGATGAGCGGCAAGGAAGGTCGCACCCGTATCGAAAGTGCTTATAACGAGCGTAACCAAATCACGCGCATGCGATTCTTCGACGCGGCCGGCCAGCCAACGATCTCCTCAAGCGGCTTTCATCGCGTGGATACGCAGTACGACCCGGCGGGACGGACCGAGGAGCGGACGTTCTACGGGGTGGACGACCGACGCTGCTTCGCCAGCCAGGATCTGGCCGAGGCGTTCGGCGAGGAGAAAAACAAGCTCGGCAACGCCGTGGCGTTCCTCTCGTCCATCCGCAACGAGTACGACCGCTTCGGGCGGACCGTCTCCACGCGCAGCTTCGGGACGAATGACGAACCCGTGCCGGGCTTTGGCGGCGCGCACCGGATCAGGAACGACTACAACGAAAAGGGCCTTGTATCCCGCACGAATTTCCTGGACGACCGGGGCATGCTCACGCTGTCGCTAGTTGGCTACGCCGCGTGCGAGACCATCTACGACGAGAAAGGGTCGGCCGCCGAAGTACGTTACTTCGGTGCCGACGGGGAACGGATGATCGCCATCGACGCACAATCCGGCGTGGCGTGCGCGAGCATCCGGATCGCCAATGACGACCACGGTCGGCCGGTGCGTTTCACGCTGCTGGATGAGCAGGGAAAGCCCTTCCAGAGCAATGTGCACGCGTCCGAAATCCGCAAGAAGTACGACGCGCGCGGCAACGAAACCGAGATCGCGTTTTTCGGACTGGACGGCCGCCCGGTTGATTCGAGCCTCGGCTATTCCATACAGAAATCCGAGTACGATGGTCTGGGCAATGTTGTCCGGGCGAGCATCTACGACGCTCAGGGACGCCTGATCGCGATGGCCCCGAAGCACTCGATCACGACCTACAAAAACAACGCCGCCGGTCAGACGACCGAGATGCAGTGCTTGGACGAGCACGGCGAGCCGGGGGAGGACGAAAACCACGTGTCGCGCATGGAAGCGGATTACGACCCCGCCGGCCGGGAGGTCGGCCGGCGCTACTTCGACGTGGCGGGTCGGCTCGTCGCCGGGGAGGGAGGCTACGCGGCATCCCGCGCACGGTACGACGCGGCCGGCCAGTTGGTGAGCCAGCAGTATTTCTCGGCGAGGGAGGAACTCCTGAACGTGCCGCAACTCGGCTACGCCCAGCAGGAATACACGTATGACCCGAGCCATCGCATGACGGAAACCCGCTGTCTCGACACGGCAGGAAAACTGGTCAACAGCGCCTCCGGAGTCGCCCGCACGGTCGAAAACTTCACCGCCACCGGCTCGGAGGCCGCGTGCTTTGACGCCACCGGCAAGCCAGTCAACGGGGAACAGGGCTGGGCGCGGCGGGTCCGTTACAACTCTGTCAACGGGCAGCCCGACCGGGAATTGACCTTCGATGCCGACGGGCGCGCTATGCTCGGCGGAATGGTCATCAAGGAATGTTTGCCATTCGGCAGCGCGCAGGCGCTCGGCTTGCGGCCCGGGGACATCGTCCTACGCATCGGCCCGTGGTCGGTCCTCGACGAGGGGGTCTACTCCTTCGCTTGGCGCCTGCTCCGTTTCGCGATCAGCCGCGTTTCCAGCAAGGAGCCGCAGCCCGCCTTGGTCTATCGTGATGGCGAACTTCTCCGGGTCACGGTGCCGCCTGGCTTACTCGGCGCGAACATGCAAGACCAGTGCCTGCCGAAGGATCAGGTAGCGACTCTACTCACAGAAGTGTCGATTTCAAAGCCGCAATCTTCGCAGCCGGCAACCGCCGCCAAACTGCGCCGGAGTTCGAGAAAATAGAGCGATTCTGAGGTGGCAATACTGACAAGCGGAATCAAAAATCGTGTGCCTCGACGAAGCCGGTGCGCTACCAAGACAAACGCGCTACAATCCGTCCATGAGTGGCGGTACGTTCAAGCATCTGCGAAATGCCCGACTTCATCGCCAACGAAAACCGCGACGCTTGGAATGTCATCCGCGGATACGTCTATCAGGTCGATCTGACTCTCTTACGCTGGCTTAACCTTCCGCCTGGTTCGGTATTGGAATTGGAACGCGGCGAGGACATTGATCTTGCTCCGGCTGTGATTGATACCGGCGGTCGGGACGAACGCTTATTGGAGCAGATCAAGCACGTCGAGGGGAGCACCCTGACGCTGCGCTCGGCGCGGGCGGTCGAGGCGATTGCGAACGCCATTGAGCATCGCCAGAAAAACCCGGATTGGAACATCGTCTTTCGCTTTTCGACGAACGCCCGGCCTGGCCTCGAGCAACTCAGTCCGTTTCGTCCACGGACTGGCGTGCAGGTTTGGGAAGCGATCCGGCGCGGCGATTTGGCGGAAGACGCGTTGCATAATGCTCTCACCGGCGTGCGCCAAATCCTCGAAGACGTGCCCCAGCCTGAGGGCATGTCGGAGAATACGTGGAACGGGTTCAAGGCGTTTTTTAACGACACGAATGACGAGCCGCTCTTTGAACTCATTCGTTCCTTCGAGTGGAGTCCGGGGCAGATCGACGCAGGAAGGGTTTCGGAGCGGGTGATCGAAGCGTTGATCCGCACCGGGCGGAGCGGTGACCAGCGGGCGGCCCGCGAACTGTACGAGCGGCTGTTCCTGTTCGTCTTCAAATTGCTCACACACCGCGGGACTAAGCGGCTCACCGTCGATGATTTGGCTGGGCAGGCGGCGCTGCCGACCCTCAGCGCGCACGACCACGACCTGCTGATCCGCTTGCAAGCGCTGTTACACCATCTGGAAGCAAGGGTGACGAGCCTTGAGCAGTTCGTTGGCCACATGAGTGGCGAGGTGACAGCGATTGCCGCGCAGATGGGCATCCTCAGTCGGCTGACGTTCGGTCCGTCGCCCCCCATGCTCGACGTACCCGCGCTCGCCGAACAAGCGAGCCTGCGGGCAGCCAACGTCGAATCGATCATGAGCGCCATCAAATCGCACCCCTGGGTGGCCATCCACGGAGCGGTTCAGTCGGGCAAGACGCAACTGGCGGTGTTAATCACGCAGGCGGGTTTTGGCGAGATCATCTGGCTGCGCTGCCGGGGAATGAACAGCGCCACCGCTTGTCGGTTGATCGACGTGGCTCTAGCCATGAAATCGGGGATTGCGCCGACGATTCGGAGGGCGGCGTGGCTCGACCAGGCGTGCCACGCCTTGGGCGAGAGCACGGCCCTCGTGCTCGATGATCTACCCGGGATCGTGGCTGGGGACGAACTTTGCGAGCGGCTTACCCTGCTGGTCCAATCGTGCGACCGCGCGGGAGTTCATCTCCTAACGTTGTCCGCGCATCCGTTGCCAGAAAGTTTCCGCCGTCAGATCGGGAACGATCTCCACTTTGAACAGGCGGTTACCCGCATGACCACCGAGGAAACGCTCGAAATGATGGTCGCCTGCGAAGCGCCTGAGTCGTTCGTACAACCGGGCTGGCCGGAGACGATTACCGCGCTGGGTCACTCGCATCCAGGCGTCATCGCCACGATTATTTCGTATTTAAAAGGACAGGGCTGGGAAGCCACCCCGGCGCAGATTGGGGCGCTGTTCCAGCGGGATTACGCAACCGGCCCCGACGGTGAGACACTGGATCGGCTGGCCAACACCGTGCAGGACGAACAAACCCGCGAGCTGTTGTACCGCCTCGGCTTGGCTCAGAACGCCTTCACGTTTGGCGACGTGCAGGCACTGGCTGAAATTCCGCCAGCGGTAAACCGGCCACGCGAGCGTTTGCGCGCGCTGTCCGGCCTCTGGGTGCAGGGTGAGCAGGACAGGTGGCAAGTTTCCGCCCTCGTCCGTGGTTTGGGGGAAAGCGACCTCGAACCGGAAACGCGCCGGGGCTGTTTTCGCGTGCTTGCGGAGCGGATCACGCGCCGGGAAAGCATGAGCCAGTTTCAGGCGCTCCAGGCCTTCATCTATTTCCGGCGGGCAGACGAATACGAACGAGGCGCAGCCATCCACGCGCTGTTGCTTTCCGACTTCCTGGTCCGCGAAGCGCAGGAGGAGGAAGCCCAGCTGGTGCTCGCCGTGCTCAACGACAAGCCTCTCGAAACACAGATCAGCCTTGGACTGCGGATTTATATCCGCAGCATGCAGATCGCTTTGTTCAAGAAATACGGGCGGGCGACCGGCTTCCTGGTAAACGATCTCGATGGTCTCATGCAGCAGACGGACCGCAGTCACGGGTCTGCCATCCTCGCGGCGGCCGTGCTAGCGGGTCCGGCCATCCTCGAAACTCGTCCCGCGAGCACGTTTGCATACTTGCGCCAGGCTTTCGAGGCGGAGGTCGAGATGCCGAACGGTGAGGATTCGCCCTTCCCGCCGGGTTTTGCACCGGATGCGGGCTTGATCTGGACGATGCTGGCGAACGTGCGGACGGCTGATGCCCTGCGTGCCTGGCTCGACTTTTACGAGCAACTGTCTCCCGAGCGTCGGCAAAGGGTGGCGTCAGGCGGCTGGGCTCAGACCGGTGCCATGGCTTTCGCCGGCAGACTGCTGACGGTGGAATGGGCAAAGCCGGAACCCGACCGGGAGTGGCGCGCTGTTTCCACGGTTCTCGAAGAGTTTGCCGCGCATGCCAACCGGCTTGGATTTGATTTGCTTTGGAGCAATCTGAGAAGGTCGCACCTGATTATGCTGGCCGAGATCGAAGGCGACTTGGACGGCGCGGTGGAACTGGCCCGCGCCAGCCTCGCGGGAAAGCCGGATGATCCTCTGGTTACCTTCTTGATCGCCGAGTACATCGGTGAACGATACTGCGCGGCAGGGAACATGACCGAGGCAACGAGATGGCTCGACCTGGCGCTGGCTTCCCAAACGGACGCCTACCCGTCCCTTCGTTCCCGGGGTCTGCTTCACGCGAGTTGGGCCGGTGCCAGCACCGATCCTAAGAAATCGGTGGCTCAAGCGCAGTCTGCGGTCGGGGAGGCGCGCCGGGCCGTGGACCTGCCACCCACGGAGACGATCCGCGCGTTGGCGGAACTGGCCGTCGCCTTGTGGGCGTCCGGGGAATCCATGACGGTTGTATTCCGCACGTGGGACCGCGCCGCAGAGGAATTGTTTGCTGCTCGCGACGACGGCCGGGAATGGAAGTCGTTCTTCGTGCCGTTCGCACACGTCACGGGATATTTCGGTGCTTTGGCGCTCAATGGGCGACCGTTGGAGCGCACCGCCGACGGCAGGAGTTACCGGGCGCCGGAACCAGGGATGTTTCTGCGCGAGCCGCCGGGAGTCGAAGTGCTCCACACGCGGAACATGGAATTGGCCGTGCTCGCTCATCTTTCCACGTTTGCACGCGCGGCGGAAGACGCCGAGCGTGCGCGGGATTGGATGCTGCGCGGGCTGGAGGCGGATCGCGGGTGGCCCGAGTCACTGGGTGCGGCGAAACTCGGTTTCGACCATGTTCCTTATCTCGTCGAAGAACACCGGTTCTCGGACGCACTGGATGGCGCTATGAGGTTTGCCGTCGTTGCCGTGGCTAGCCCGCTGCTCACAGTCGCCGGGGCTGATCTGATGTCCGAGGCCGTAGATTTCCGGGCGGCGCTGGGTGATCGTCGAGGCGGACCTTGGGCGCAGGCAGAAACCCTCGCGTTTCAAAACGCCATGTGGCCAGTGGCGGTCCATCTCTGCCAGACGGCGCTGACCGACCGGGTCGAAGCCCAACGTCACGCCAGCGACCTGGCGCGGCTCTGTCGTTCGCAGGCACCGGGGTCGGCGGTGCCGGAGTTGTGGGACGAGGCCGCGTCCCTATTTGAAACCTTTTTGGACACAGCCGCCACACCCGATGTTTTAATTGCGCGGAGCAATGCATTGGCGGGGGCGGGAAATCAAGATGTCGCCGTGCTGGCATGCCTGTTTGCCTCGGTCCACCCGGCGGTCCGGTTGGCCGATGCACTCCGGCTGCACCTGTACGTCACCCCATTGGTCGCCCGGAACGTGCCCGTGACCCTACAGATTTCTCGTGGTGGTGGGATCACTGATTTTCTGCTTCGATTCTGGCGCGGTCGCTTCGACGGCGGACGGTTCAACTTCCGAAAGCCGGGCGACGTGGACCGCCAACTCGCGGGCGTGACCGCGCAGCCGGCGGACCGTCAGAACAAGGTTCTTCTAAGAACCATCGCCAATGGACTCGGGCAGGACCTACCTCCCGGCGCGGACTCCTGGCTCGATTCCTGAAGGCGTGACGCCGTCAGCGGGACGCGCTTTCGGCTACGCTGGAGCGGGAGCCGCGTCGCCATCCTCGTCGGTACGCCGCTTTTTCACGAAGGAGGTCACTACGTCGCCATCCCTGTATTCGGCCACAGAAATCTACGGATGGAACTAATTACTGGTACTCGACCACCGCCGCGACAGCAGCGGCAACCTCCTCCATCATGGTTGCATTGAGCGATCCAAGCTGTCGGGTAAATCGACGCACATCCACGCCTCGCATCTGTAGCAGATCGACGGCGGAGCGTTTAGCGAGGCCGTTTTGGGGAGTTGGAAGCAGCGACACATGCCAGAAGTTCTGTTCGAAGTGCGCCTTCCACTCTGTCAAGGGAGCGATCAAGCGTAGCGGCAAACGCCTCAATGCATCTGAACTCACCACCAATGTCGGTCGCGTCTTCTTGATCTCTACCCCAACGGTTGGATCCAAGTTGACCATCCAGATTTCTCCACGCTTTGGGTCCATGATTTATTTGTGGTCGACAAAGTCGCCCCCTCCGATGTCATCGTTTTCAATGAGTTCGTGGTAGTAGCCCTCCAACCGTCGCGCCTGCTCCTCCAACGCCTGCCGTCGTCTCTCCATAGGCAGTTTCATGAACTCCCGACGACTGACCAGACTGGACTCTTCGGGGCCATTGACGGGCCCGCCGAGCATCTCGCTGGCCTGTGCGCGGCTGAGCAATCCTTCCGCGAAGGCACGCAGCACGTTCCTTTGGAACCATTCGGGTTTTTCGGCTGGCAGAGGCAGTGGTTCTGCTTTGCGAAAACCTTGGCGGCTAAAGATCTGGAACCATTGGCGGTAATAAACGTCTGTAATGACTCCTAGCTCGTGCAAGCGGTAAATGAGCGACTGCATGCTCATGCCGAAGCGCCGTTTGTGGAGGGCTAGCTCCCTCATCGGCAAATGGCTGCGCTTGGTTCCCACCTCTTGAAGCAAGGTCTTGGCTGGCGCCAAAAAAGCCCCGGCGAAGCGGCGTGCTGCCTTTTCCTCGTCCATCTTCGCGCCCACCTTCATGACGATGTGTGCAACCTCGTGCGCCAAGTTCGAGCGCTGGCGCTCCCCGGTCAGGTTGCCGCGTGATGCCACGGCCGTGGCTTTGATATTCGACTTCGCATCGCGGGCGATGCCGGAGATGCCGTCGAAATCCTCGCCGGTTTGGAACTCGATCACATGCACGAAAAAGCTCTCGAGGGTGTTCGTCAAGTTCCCGATCGGATCTTGGCCGAGGTTCCAATACTCGCGGAGTTGATTGGCGGCTTCCTCCGCCTGCTCGATCGTGTCGACGGAAAATTGCTGCACGCAGAGCGGCGGCGGTGTTGATTTCGTCAGGTCTTGAACGACGACCCGGCGCTCCAATTCCAGCTTGAAGCGGCTTTCGATGTGCGCGGAGTCGGTCTTGGTCAGCTTGGCTTTTTTGCGGTAGGCGACGACTTCGATTTGGTAGGTGGGCTCGGCCCACAGTTGGGCGGCTTTGACATTGAGGGCGGCAGCGAGTTTGGCCAGTACGACTGGGCTGGGCATGCTGAGCCCGCTTTCGTATTTGCTGAGCGCTTGCTTGGTCACTAGTCCACCCATTTGGGCGGAAAGGGCTTCCAACGAAAAGCCGTGGGCAAGGCGCAGCATTTTGATGCGGTTCTCCATAAAATTTGGGGGGATGTTTTGGAAAGCCCGGTTGACAAAATATCCAGCTGGATGCCTATTTGTCAACTGAAGGTTCCAGATCAAGAAAGGATACGAAAACCACCATGGCAAAGAATGCGCCTATTGGAGACAATCGACGCATCGGCGCGGTTCGCGACCGCTCGCAAGTGTTCAATCCGGTGAACGAGCGTTGGGTGAAGCGTGGCGAGACCGGCCGGTTCATCGATCAGAAAGCAGACCTGCGACCGTTCAAAGGAGTGCGCAAGGAGAAGTAGTTTCAGTTTGCAGCCAAAGGCTTCCCGATCACGTGAGTAAGGAGGCTTCAACCCCAACAACACCAATCCAATGTTGAACAATACCCAACTGCGATATTTCGACAGTCAAGTGCTTCGGCTGCCGCGTGAAACGCGGACGGAGTACCACGGACAGGTGGACCGGCTCATCAAGAATCTGTCTGCCAGCGTCAAAGACAACACGAAGATCAAGGTCACCCGCGTGGTGAAGGCTGGATCGTTCGCCAAGTTCACGATCTTGCGCAAGTCACCGACCGACCCGGTGGATGTGGACTTGGTCTTCTATGTGTGCGGCAAGAGCGTCGCGGAATCATCCTACGAGAGTCTCAGCCAAGACATTTACGACCTGCTTGTCGAGCTCTACCCCAACAAATCGGTCGAAGATTTCGTCATCCAAAAGCGGGCGGCCACGGTCGAGTTCAAGGGCTCGGGTTTGCTGGTGGACATCGTGCCCGTCGTCGAAATTCCCGACGAGCCGGGGCAGGGCTACCAGTTTGGCACGGACGGTTCGAAGACGAAAACCTGCGCGCCGTGCCAGATCGACTTCGTCAAAACCCGCAAAAATGCGGACAGCGACTACCGCACATTGGTGCGCTTGGGCAAGAAGTGGCGCAACTACAAAGAGGTCAAGGGACTAAAGTCCTTTCACATCGAACTGATCCTGGCTTACCTCCAAGACCGCGACGGCCCGTGCGAGCGGATCGAGCAGCGGTTGTGCGACTTTTTCCTCTACATCGCCCAATCCGGCCTCGAAGAAGAAATTCGTTTTCCGGAGAACGGCCCGGCCACGGTCGTGTTCAGCGAGCCAGTCGTCGTCGTCGACCCGGTCAACGATGAGAACAACACAACTTCGCGCATCAGCGAGGAGGAGCGCAAAGCCATCGTCGCGGCAGCGACGGAAGCCTGGGAAACTGCGCACCACGCGTCTACCGAGGACGATCCCCAAGTCTGGAAGGAACTCTTCGGGCCGAAATTCAAAACGGAGGATTAACCCATCATGTCCACGACTTACACTGCTACCGAAACTTACACCGTCGTCGACGTGGAGAACGCGTTTCGCCGCCTCCGTACCGACCTCTTCATGATCGCCGAAAGCACGGGCGCGATCACGCGTACCGAGGCCGACGATTACGCGTACGACGCCGAGTACCTGGCCCGACGCAAGTACCTCAAATCCGTCGATGTCACCTTGCTCAGCGGCACCGAGGAGTTGCGCGCCGTGCGCTACACCATCAACGAGGCGGCCGGCGGCCTAGTATCGTCCCGGCCAGGCGGAACGCTGTGGCCGCGGGTCGCCGGGGCGTGGCTGCGGATCATCCTCTCCTACACCGTCGCCTACACAGAGGAAAAGAAAGCGGTCACGCGCGGCTCCCTCCGGAACTCTTGGAGTCCCACCCTGGCGGACACTTCCCACCTAGGATTGAACTCGCTCACGGGCCGCAACTACACGAGCAACGCCTTCGGCTTGGAGCGAAGTGACTTCAGCAAATGACAACAGATTCTGTTTTCGATCACGAGGTCTCGCTGCCCGACGACGATCTGACATGCAAAGCGCAGGGTCTCGTGGGTTTCGAGGGGCGCTACCAAAGGGTGCAGCGGCAACTCCAGTTGCTCCTGCGCCTGGACGAACTGAGCGACTGGGGCAAACGGCACCACGGCCGCAAGGACCTGCCCTTGTGCCACCTGATCGCCGAGCAGTACCCGCTGGTCATTTTCTACGGGGACGTGGGCACGGGCAAAACGGCCACCGCCGAGTGCATCGCCAACCGGCTGGCCACCGAGGCGAGAGTGGAGGATTCGATCCTCTTCAAGCTGGGCAACCGGGTGCGTGGCAGCGGCAAGGTCGGGGAGATGGGAACGCTCTTGACCGAAGCATTTAAGCGGATTGTGGCCTCGGCCGGCAAAAACCGGCGCGCCATCTTGGTGATCGATGAAGGCGATTCGTTGGCCGCCAAGCGTTCCCAGGAACACAGCCACCACGAGGACAAGGTAGCCGTCAACACGTTGATCCAAAGCATCGACAATTTACGCAAGCTGGGAGGCAGGGTCGTGACGATTCTCTGCACCAACCGTCTCTCGGTCGTAGATCCAGCGGTCCGTCGACGCGCGGCGGTCGTCGAGGAATTCACCCGACCCACGGCCGACGAGCGCCAACAGCTCTTCGAGGCAGATTTGGCTGGGTTGGACCTTTCGGTGGCCCAGTTAACGGGGTTGATCGAACAGACCGGTCCGCAGGGAAAGCGGCCTGGGTGGACGTATTCGGACCTCCGCGCCCGGCTCTACCC
>CALMVM010000568.1:0-1807 GCA_937873255.1 uncultured Verrucomicrobiota bacterium
GGCATGCAGCGCGAGTTCCTGGTGGGCAACTATCTCCTGAGCCTGGAAAGCGCCGGCCGGACCGCCGCGCGGGTGCAGGAGATCGACCTCTACAAACTGCCGGCCGATTATTACAAGACCTACGCGTCGCGCGTGAGCGGCGTGAGCGCCGACAAGCTCAAGGCGCTGGCGGACAAATACCTCGGTGACCCGGACAAGGGTGGGTGGATCGTGGTGGTGGTCGGCGAGGCGAAGGAAGTGAAGGCGCAGTTGGAGACGCTCGGCCCCGTGACGGTGTACGACACCGATCTGAAGGTGAAAGCTCCGTAGAGTATTTTCCGGGCAGGCCGCGACGCGGCCAGTCGTTCTGGCAATGGTAGGGATGGCCCTCCGAGCCGTCCGTCGATTTTCCGGCGAGGCATGGTTGGATGGGGCAATCACCCCAGCTTTTCTGGGGTAAATGCTTGATAGGGTCATTTCCCTCGAACAATGTAGGTATCGCCCCAATGGTGGGACACCCGGGCGGTGGGCCAGGATGGGCGCATGATTCGCACATCACCTGCAACCATCCGTCGTGCAGCCGCCGTTGTTCTGGCCGCTGCGGTCCTTTCGTTCTCCAACCAACGCGCCTCTGCGCAGACCAGCGTCGATCTCTTCGCTGGCACGCTCGGCGCGACCACCCAGTTAAGCACCAACCCACTCACCGCGTCCGGTCCCTTCGGTCCCGGGTACAACGGCACCGTCACGCTCAACGCGAGCGTGAACAACATCCTCAGCGAGGGCTTCTCACCCAACGGTACCGGGAGCAACTCGTTCTTCATCAACCAGACCGGCATCGCCACGCTCGGCGGCACCACTGTTGCCACGAAGTTATTCGGGGGCATCCTGACGGCGAACACCACCTACGCCTTCACCTTGACCAGCAGCACCGCCGCTGCCGTCAGCCTGCTCGGGAGCTTCCAGGTCGCCCTCTACAACGGCGACCCCGCCACCGCCACGCCGTTCGTCAACACGGCCACGGGCACGGGTCTGTCGGGCGTCGTGAACCTGCTCGGGCTCTTCAACGCGACCAACCAGAACGCCACCTTCAACTTCACCACCCCGGCAAACTACAACGCCGCCACTGGTCTGGGATTGAAGTTCACGGGCAACCTGCCCGTCAACGCCGCCGCGGGTAGTCTCGTTTTCAACAGCGCGTCGATCAACCAGGTCCCGGAGCCGCACACCGTCGTGGCGATGCTCCTGGGCGCGGGCGGTCTCGTGGTCCTGCGCCTCCGCCGCCGCCTGCATGCGGCCTGAGCACCGGCGGAAAACTTCCGACGATCTGCCTAAAAAGCCCGCCGCGCGCCTACTGCCGGTTGTTGGTGGTAGCGCGCTGGCGCGGCACGATCCCGACGAAATCGCGCACGTAGCCGCGCTCGGCCATGGAAAACGGTTCGCCGCCCTTGCCGGGCGCGGACCGCACCCACAACGCCGTCGAGCCGCCGCCGTCGAGGTTGAGCGCGCGCGAGATTTTCAGGCCCCCCGGCAACAGCGCCGGGTCGGCCAGGATCGCGCCGAACTCCTCCAGCGTCACCGCCGTGCACACCACCAGTCCCCAACGCCCGCCGCCGTCGGTGAACACCGCCGTCCGCCGCGCCGCGCGCGCGCCGTTGAGGCCCGTCACCGGTTTGCGATCCTCGACGAGGAACGGCCCGCACTGCACCGCCTGGCGCACGTTCTTGGCCGGCAGCGGCGAGTCGGTGACACGCCGCAGCTCGATGTGGTTGGACGCGACCAGCAGCGCGCCGCTGAGCAACCGCGCGCGTTGCGCCGGATGCACGACGCG
>CALMVM010000568.1:1817-3044 GCA_937873255.1 uncultured Verrucomicrobiota bacterium
GGATCGAAGTCCTCCGCGAAATACCCGCCGTTGGTCCCGGCGATGCAATGGTTTGCCTCCAGGGTCTCGGCGACGCTGGCGTTGTCGTGGGCGTTCTGGTCGAGCGCCCGGAAGGTGTAGCCGTGCGCGTCGAAGGAGACGAAGTGCAGCGTCGCCTCCGTCGTGCGTTCGTCGTCGGTTTTGAGCGAACGCCCGAGGGTTTGGATGTGGTGCGTGACGCCGTCGGCGGGCGCGGGCAGCGCCTCGGAGGAAGTGACCTTCCATCCGCCCTGTTGCGCGAAGGCGGAGGGCAGGAGGCCGAAAACGAGCGGAAGAAAAAACAGCGGAAGCCGCATAAACAGCGACAAGGGTGCGCCGAACCGCGCAAGAATCAACTGCGCGTTGTGGGTTGTGGACGGGTCCCTGGAAGCGCGGGCCGCCAAAAACCTTCTGTCATCCTTCGGCTCGTTGCACTCGCCTCAGGATGACAGACGAAAACAGACGCGCGAGATGTTCTACGCCTACCGCAACTCACACCCCACGTCTATCGAGAAAGCTTGCCGACGAACAGGATCGGTCCCTCGTTCTGCGGGACGCCGCCAGCGCGCTCCACGCTCAACGCGAACGCTGTGACCGCCGCCTGTGCGTCGTCGCCGTCGCCGGGTCGGAAATCCACCGCCGCGCCCCCTTCCGCGTTCAGCTTGACCACGCCCGCGCTGATCGGGTTCTTGTGCCCGGCTTCCAGCGTCCAGAGCTGGTAATCCTTGCCGGAATCCGGCGGGGGCAATTTCTGGATCTGCAAACGCCCGCGCCGTTGGGCGGTATCCCACAACACCGCCGCTTGCGGACCGGCTGCCGGCGCGGGCACCGGGTCCAACGCGCAATAAACGATCTGCCGCACGGCATCGGGCGTCGGCCGGGAGAGGTTCGTCGCCAGCGTGGCTTCCGCCGTCTGCGCTCTGCGCTCGGCTCCGATGACTTGGAGGCCTCTGTCAATGTTCTCACCCACGAGTTTGGAGCAGAGAACCGCGAGCGCGCCGCAGCAGAGCGCCAGCATTGCCGCCGCAGCCCAGGGCAGCCAGCGCGTCCACGACCTCGGCCCCGCCAAGACCTTGCCCGAGACCGGGTTGCCGCGCGTTTCCTCCGTGATTCGCATGAGCACGCGCGACTTCAGCGTCGGCGGCGGGGCGGCGTTTGTCTCCGTCCGCGCGAGCGAGAACGCCGCCTCGCGCAATTCTCCCGCCAGCG
>CALMVM010000569.1:0-6867 GCA_937873255.1 uncultured Verrucomicrobiota bacterium
CCCACCCGCCCCGCGATACGATCCAGCGGCGGTACTGATGGTTGCGGGTTGTGAGTTGTGGGTTGTGGGTTGCCAAACTCTGCATCCACTCACAACTCATGACCCACAACACAAGCGCGGCACGCGGTGCACGCCTTTGACGCCCATCTTTCGCTGCTATAACAAGCTGTCCGCTGGCCGATTAGACGGGCAGAAACCGCTTGCGAAAAGCCTGTTCCCGGACTACTGGCAGCCGGTGAAAAACGCGCCTGTTTTCCCCTGTTTGCGCCGCGCCGGGATCGTCGCGCTGAGCGTCTCTTCCGCCCTGACGCTCTCCGCGACGCTTTCCGCGCAGAGCGGCAGCGCCCTCGATTTCGAACGCCGTGCCCGGCTGCTGCGCGCCGACGCGCTGAGCGCCGTCGAGCCGAAGGTGTCCGTCCCCACGACCGGCCTCCAGACCCGTAACGGCGGGCAATCGCTCTTTTCCAACACCCGCTACCCGTGGAAGGAAAACATCGTGACCACGGTGTTCTGGATCGGCGAGCGGCCCACGGCTCGCAACCCGACGCCCAACCGCGCCAGTTCCTGGGATGACCATTGGGCGTCGAACTACGGCGGCTACGATGACCCCGACGTGACGCAGCGGCGTAATTTCGCCCCCATCGCCTTCGTGCCGCGCCAGAATCCGTTTTACGTCGCGCTGCCTTACAACGATGTGGGCCACGGCGGCACCAAGCCCGAGGCGCGGGTGCTGATCCCCTGGTTCCGGCAGGCGTTCGTGCAGGAAGGGCACACGGTTTGCAAGGACCGCTGGATCGCCATTGCCAAGGGCAACCGCGTTGCCTACGCGCAGTGGGAGGATTGCGGGCCGTTCCGCACGGACCACTACCAGTACGTTTTCGGCAACGAACGGCCCCGGCCCAACCTCAACGGCGGCGCGGGTCTCGACGTGTCGCCAGCCGTGCGCGACTACATCGGCATGGACCCCGGCGGCACGGACGTGTGTTCGTGGCGGTTCGTCGAGGCGACCGAGGTGCCGTCCGGCCCGTGGCAGCTCTACGGAGACAACAATCCGTTCGCAACGGGCCGCACGAACACGCCGCGTCCGGGGCGGCGTTGATCGCATTTTGACCGCCAGACAAACCGGCGGACGCCGAGCCTGTTTCCAAGGACGACGCCCGCCGGGGCGGATCGACGGTAAGCCGAGTTCTGTCGGCCGCGCAGCCTCCTTGCGAGTGCCGCGCGGTCGTGACGATCATTTATCTAACGATCCCGGTCGCCCGGGGCCATTCCCTGCCCTTTGCGGGCGGGGTGCGACTAAAAACCCGGAGGATGCCGCGATCCGTCGCCGGACCGTGGCAGGGCAGGCAGCCCGCCTCCTGTTCTGTCTTGCACCACACGGGGTTTTTCGTGCCCCCGGACTCGCGCCCGGGGCGGTGAGCTTTTACCTCGCCTTTTCACCCTTACCCCGACCGTTGCCGGCCGGGGCGGTTTGTTTTCTGTGACACTTTCCGTCGCCGCCGGCTTGGGCCGGGCGGCTCCCGCGTGTTGTACGCGGCGTGTTGCCTTGCGGTGTTCGGACTTTCCTCTGGCGGGGCGCGGGAGCCGTACGAGCCTCCTTTATCCACCAGCGATCATCGGTCGATCCGCGTCGATCCTAACCCGCCGCCGCACCCGGCGCAATCGCTACCAGTGCACGGTCAGCGCGGACAGGAAGAAAAGCGCGATCATTGCCACGTCGATCACGGCCTTGCCGACCATCCCGGCCGTCGTGCCCAGCAACGTTCCCCAGCCGGACCGCAACGCCGGTTGCAGTGAGCGGCCGGCGAAGATCATCTCTCCACCCAACGCGCCGAGGACAGGACCCAGAAACAGTCCGAGCGGGAAAAAGAAGATCGCGCCAATGACCCCGCCGACCATCCCGCCGAACGCTCCCCACCGCGTCGCGCCGAATTTGCGCGCCCCCATCGCCCCGGCCATGAAATCCACGACGTGCCCCAGCACGCACAACGCCGCCAGCACGCCGAGCGTCCACCACCCCACCGAGTGTTCCGGCCGGACCGTGAAATGGTGCAACGTCGCGCCCGCGAGGATGAGCAGACTATCCGGGATCACGGGATAGACCGCGCCGAAAAGACCGACCATCATCAGGATAATCGTCAGGGTCCACCAAGTCGTTTCCATTTCCGCGGTGAAGATAGCGCGCTTCGACCGGCGTGGTCTGGATTTCTGCCCCGTTTAACCTCGGATGCCTGTCAGGGCTATCTGGCGGCGGAATGCTTCAGATACAACGCGTGGTTGCCCACGTCGATGATCGCATTGTGCTTGGCCAGGATGTCGCCGCCGATACAACCGGCCAAGGGGCTGCTGTCGTTGTAATTCGTTTTCAGGAACGAACTAATGCCAGGCTGGGAAACGATGTGGGCGTTCGTGGCAACGTAGTCGCCGATGCGGAAGGAGTCGATGTCCGCCAGCGACGACCGCTGCGCGCGGGTCGCCACGACGCCGAGTTTGATTGGCAATTCAGTCACCCTCGCGTGGGCATTCGCCACCGCGCCGGAGTCGAAGACGGTGAAAGGCGCACCCGTATCGACGATGGCGCGATACGTCTTGTCGCCGAGCTTGCACTCGACCGCCAAATCCCGTCCGAAGTCCGAAAGCGGCACTTTCGTCCACCCGGCGGCGACCAGGCTCGCGCCGGGGTTGGTCTTTTTGCGGGGATCGACGTTCAGGTAAAGGATCAGGTGGCCGACATCGAGAATCGCTCCGCAGTGCCGCAGGATGTCCTCGCCGAGGTAGCCGTCGTAGTCGTGGCCTTTGTCGTGCTGGTAAAGAAACGCTGCGTCGAAGAGGAAACGCTGCGGCACGATGCACAGTGGCAGTGATCCGAGGTTCGTCGAACCGATGTGGAAATCACGCGCATAAGCGACCGGGACCGTCCTGCCGTTGAAGCTCGTCGTCTTCGGCACCCCGGCCGGCAGTTGCCGGTCGGCGGAAGGCAGCAGCGAGCCGTATTTTGCCTCGCCCAGGAACGTGCCGTAAGCGCCCGTATCGACCACGAGCAGTCCTTTCTTTCCCTCGATGGATGCCGCCATCATCAACCGGTTCAGATGGCCGCGGCCGAGGTGGACGATTTCGTAGCCGGGCAACTGGGCGGGGGCGGCGTACAGGGCGGAGGACGCGACGCTGGCGGAGAGGACGCACAGGACGCGCCGCAGGAGCGGGAAGCGGGAAGTGATCATCGGATGGCAGAAAACCGGAAGAGGTTGCCCCATCCCACGTCGGTGTCAATCCTGCGTGATCCCGTCGCCGGAGGTTGCAGCGGTCGGCGAGTTTCGATAGACTGGACCCTTTCCACTGTTCCCGCGCGCCGCCTCCCTTTATGCAAACCCCTTTTCCCACCCTCCAGACGTTTGAACCCTTTGCTGGCCGGACGGCGCATTTCCACAGCCTGCCCGCGTTGGAGAAGGCGGGGGTCGGACCCGTGTCGCGGCTGCCGCACAGTATCCGCATCGTGCTGGAATCGGTGTTGCGCAATTGCGACGGCAAGAAGGTCAGCGAACAGGACGTGCGCAACCTCGCCAACTGGAACGCTAAGAAACCCATCAGCGAGGAAATCCCTTTCGTCGTCGCGCGGATCGTACTCCAGGATTTTACCGGCGTGCCGCTGCTGGTGGATCTCGCAGCGATGCGCGCGGCCGTGTCGCGCCTCGGCGGCGACCCGCAGATCATCGAACCGCTCGTGCCCGTGGACCTCGTCGTGGATCATTCGGTGCAAGTGGACTTCGCCGGCTCGGCGCTCGCGCTGAAGCTGAACATGGACATGGAGTTCACGCGCAACCGCGAGCGATATCAGTTCCTGAAATGGGGCCAGCAGGCGTTCAAGACCTTCGGCGTGGTGCCGCCCGGCATCGGCATCATCCACCAAGTCAACCTCGAATACCTCGCCAAAGGTGTGCTGTTCCATGAAGGCGCGGACGGCGCGCTCTATTATCCTGATTCGCTCGTGGGCACGGACTCGCACACGACGATGATCAACGGCCTCGGCATCGTCGGCTGGGGAGTCGGTGGGATTGAGGCGGAGGCGGGCATGCTCGGCCAGCCGGTGTATTTCCTGACTCCGGAAGTGGTCGGCGTCCACTTGAGCGGGTCATTACGCGAGGGCGTGACCGCGACCGACCTCGCGCTGCACATCACGCAGATGCTCCGCAAGGCGAAGGTCGTGGGTAAGTTCGTCGAATTCTACGGCCCCGGCGCGGCCAGCTTGCCGCTGACCGACCGCGCGACCGTTGCGAACATGGCCCCGGAATACGGCGCGACGATGGGTTTTTTCCCCGTGGACGCGGAAAGCGTCAATTACCTGCGCTTCACCGGCCGCACGGAGGAACAATGCGCGGCGTTCGAGGCGTATTTCCGCGCGCAGGAGATGTTCGGCATGCCGGACAAGGGTCAGATCGATTACAGCGTCGATCTCGAACTCGACTTGGCGCACGTGCAGCCGAGCGTTGCCGGGCCGAAACGTCCGCAGGATCGGCTCGATCTGCCCGCGCTCGGCGAGACGTTCCGCCAGTTGATGAACCGCGCCCCCGGCGACGGTGGTTACGGCAAAAGCGCCGACGGGCTGAAGGAACGTTTCCCCGTTCATCTCGAAGCGGACGCGAAGCCGACGATCCCGTCCGTGATTTCCGCGAGCAGCGCCGCCGCGACCGACACCGGCGCGGGCATGGTCGCCAACGGCGGCAAGCAGCTCGGCGAAACACCCGGACACTCGGAGATGATTACCAACCGGCCAACCGCGACGCCCGCCGCCTTGCTGGAAGAAGCGCACGAGCCCGAGTTCCAGGCTGGCGACACGCAGATCGGCCATGGCAGCGTGCTGATCGCGTCGATCACCAGTTGCACGAACACCTCGAACCCGAGCGTGATGCTCGGCGCGGGGCTGTTGGCGAAGAAAGCGGTCGAGCGCGGCCTGAAGGTCGATCCCGCCGTGAAAACGTCGCTCGCGCCCGGCTCGCGCGTCGTCACCGACTACCTGGACAAAAGCGGGTTGCAGCCGTTCCTCGACCAGCTCGGTTTCCAGATCGTCGGCTACGGCTGCGCGACGTGCATCGGCAACTCCGGTCCGCTGCACCCGAAGATCGAGGAAGCCATCACCGAGCACGATCTGGTGGCGGCGTCGGTGCTGAGCGGTAACCGCAACTTCGAGGCGCGCGTGCATCAGAACATCAAGGCGAATTTCCTCATGTCGCCGCCGCTCGTCGTCGCGTTCGCGCTGGCGGGCCGCGTGGACATCGACCTTTCCAAAGACCCCATCGGCAAAGACAAGGATGGGTCGGACGTGTATCTGCGCGACATCTGGCCGACCCTGCACGAGGTCCGGCAGGCGATGGCCTCCGCGCTGAAGCCGGAGGTGTTCCGCCGGTTGTATTCCGACTTCGCGGAGCAGAACCCGAAGTGGAACGAAATCCCGGGGACCGTCGGCGGGGTGTACGCGTGGGACGAAAAGAGCGACTACATCCAAGAGCCGCCGTTCTTCCTCGATTTCTCGATGGGGACGGGCGACATCGCCGAGATCAAAGGCGCGCGTCCGCTCGGCATCTTCGGCGATTCGGTGACGACGGATCACATCTCGCCGGCGGGCGCGATCAAGGCGAGTTCGCCGGCGGGTCAGTACCTCATCGCGCGGGGCGTCGAGACGAAGGATTTCAATTCCTACGGCAGCCGCCGCGGCAACGACCGCGTCATGACGCGCGGCACGTTCGCCAACGTGCGGATCAAGAATCTGATGGTTCCCGGTGTGGAAGGCGGCGTCACGAAATATTACCCCGACGGGGCGGTCGTGCCGATCTACACGGCGAGCGTCAGCTACCAGGAAGACGGTGTGCCGCTGATGATTTTCGCCGGGCAGGAGTATGGGACCGGTTCGAGCCGGGACTGGGCGGCGAAGGGCACGCGCCTGCTGGGAGTGAAGGCGGTGGTGGCGGCGAGTTTCGAGCGCATCCACCGCTCCAATCTCGTCGGCATGGGCGTGCTGCCGCTCCAGTTTTTGGAAGGCACCACGGCGCAGACGCTCGGACTGGACGGCTCGGAGACCTTTGACCTGCTCGGACTCGGCAACGATACTTACCCGGGGCAGATGCTCACGCTGGTGATCCACCGCGCGAACGGTTCGAGCGAGGAGGTCACGTTGCGTTCACGCATCGATACCGCCATCGAGGTCGATTACTATCGGCACGGCGGGATTTTACCGTACGTGCTGCGCGAGTTGATGACGCAAGGGAAGTGATTTTTGTTGTAGCCACGGCAGCGTAGTGCCGTGGCTACAGCGCCGGTTACGCCGGCAACTCGTCAATCGATTTCGGCTCGATCATCTCCCGGCCCTCGCGCTCGTGGCGGAACTTGGAGGACATCGCGTACGCCTGAAAGCGCGCCCGCATGATGTTGCCCAGCGGACGATGCGCCGCCAGCGCGTGCCACGGATTGAAAGCCATCTTTTCGTCCACGAACACGCGGCGGGCGTCCGAATAAATCTCCTGCGCTTTCGCTGTCACCGTCGCCACCGCGACATAGGGACTTTCCTTTTCGTCCCATTCGGTGTGCGCGTCCTCGACCGGCATCTTTTCGAGGTCAGTGCAAAGCTGGACGCGCAGTTCCCACACGGCTTCGCTTTCCTTTTTGAAGAACCGGCTGAACTCATCGCGCAACGCGTTCCACTCGCTGGCATGCGGCAAATGTTTCTTGTGTAGTTCGACGAGATTTTCCGACACCGGCGCCAGCGCCACCTTGCCGAAATAGTTACCCCAGCGCAGCGCGGCCTGACTGAAATAGGTCTCACCCAACGGATTGGTGGCGGGATGGCCGAAACCTTTGAGGAAGCTGCTTTCCAAT
>CALMVM010000569.1:6877-10761 GCA_937873255.1 uncultured Verrucomicrobiota bacterium
TCCTACGGCTTCCAGCACGTTCTCGCCGATCTTCGACGCGGTGGACACCGCCTGCTTGACGATCTCCGGGGCATTGGCGTTTTTGTCGAGTAACTGGATATTTTTGAGGAAACCGGCGGCATCCTTGGTGTCGAACACCTTCCCGTTGACCATCACAAAATCCTGCGTCACCTGCCCGGCGTGGCTTGGAACCATCTCACCCGGCACGCCGACGATCTTCATCGCCAGTCCGCGCGGCGAGGAAATGTGGTCGCTCAGGATATCGCCCGGATTGGTGGAAAAACGCAGGATCGCGCCGTAAGCGCCGGGCCGGGCCGCCAGACCTTGGGCGAGTTCCGCAGGCAGTCCCGATTTGACCGTGATCTCCGCCCGGACCAACGCGTGGCTTTTGGCGTGAACGGGCCGCGTCGTGTGGCGTTGGCGGTCGCCGATCTTGTGGGAGATGTCGCGCATCGTCGCGGCGATCTCACCGAAGGTTTTCTGCTCGTCGGGCTGCACGACCTCGACGGCGTCGGTGTAGGGGATAAAAGTTTTGCTCATATCGATTTTCCAGGCACTAATTCGTCCCGTGCGACGTGGGTGGTTGGACGAATTGCGCGGCGTGCGTCACCAGAGGTTCCTTCCCGAAAAGATCAGGAATCCGAAGCAAACCGCCTGGAAGGTGCAGAATACTCCCGCGAGTTGCCAGGCCAGCGAATCGCCCCACAGCCGGGCCGGGGCGTCGGGCTTCGGCCGGTTCCAGCGCACGAACAGATCGTGCCCGGTGATGATGCACGCGTGGTAAGCGCCGTAGACGAGGTAATGGGTCGCCGTGCCGTGCCAGAATCCCATCACGCCGAACGTCAGAAAATTGGCGAGGTAGGCCGGCGTGTGTTTGCTGCGAAACCATTTCTTCTTCATCGCCAGCAACAGGAAACGCATGTAGATGAAATCCCGGAACCAGAACGACAGGGAGATGTGCCAGCGCGTCCAGAATTCCTTGATGTTGCGCGACACGAACGGGTAGTTAAAATTCTCCGGCACCCGGAAACCCAGCAGGCGCGCAAACCCGACCGCGAACGCGCTGTACCCCGCGAAATCAAAGAAGAGGTAAAAGCTGTACGCGTACATATAGGAGACGGTATTACCCAAAGTTGGGGCATCCGGCACCTTGTTCATCCAACGGAGGCTGATCGTGTACGCCAGGACAAATTTGTACAGGAAGCCGGTGAAGATGCGGTGCACTCCCACGTCGAGGTCTTCCCAAAACGCCGCCCGGCTATCCGGCTTCGTCCATTCCCCCGAGAAACGACGATAGCGGTCGATGGGACCGGATGAGACCGTCGGAAAAAACAACAGGAACGCCACGAACCTTCCCGGCGTCAGGGACGTGATCAGACCGTCGTGAATCCCGATGAGCACGTCCACCGCGCGCAGGGTCGCGTAGGACAATCCCGCGAATTCGACCAACCCCGCCACCGTCACGCCGCCGATGGCCGAAGGGCTTACCGGCAAAAACTTTGACACGAGCAGTGGTGCGACCGCGAACACCACCGCGAGCCAACCGGGCCAACGTGCTTTCGTGCGCCGCCGGCACATCAGAAGCCCCAACGCCAGCAGATATTGCGCGACCACGAAGGCCGCCAGCGGGTAGATCGGCTTTAGCGTGGGGGTGGTCCTCTCGAACCCGCCGCTGTATTGCACCGCGAGCATGAGGAGCGTCGCCGCCAGCACCCACCCTTGTTTGAGTCGGGCGGGGATGCTCGGCAGCACGCCGCGCGCGACGATGATCGGCAGGAGGACGTAAAGACCCGCGAGACCGAAATACAGAAAATCGGCGTACGGGGTCACGGCACGGGTTGCCCACCGTTGGCCGCCATCTCGATCAACCGGCGGCGGTCAGCCTTGCCGTTGGCGGTGATCGGCAGGAAAGGACGCAGGTAGATCTTGCGCGGCAGCATGTAGGCGGGCAGGCGTTCGGCGAGTTCGGCGCGGTAGTGATCCGTCGCGGCGGCGACTTCCGCCGGCGCGTCGGGGCAGACGCCGTCGGGCACCACGAACGCCACGAGGAATTGCACCGCCCCGGCCTTCGACACCGGCACGACGGTGCATTCGCGCACGTCGGCGAACGACAGGAAATTTTCCTCGATGTCGGCCAGTTCGATGCGGTAGCCGTGGACCTTCACCTGGCTGTCCTGCCGGCCCTCGAAGTACAGCCAGCCGTCGAGACGCATCCCGCAGTCTCCCGTGCGGTAGGCGCGGTTGCCGTTGTGGTTGAAGAACGCCCGCTCCGTCAGGTCGGGCCGGCCGAGATAACCGGGGCTCACGTTGGGACCGGCGATGATGATCTCCCCGCGCTCGCCGTCGGGCGGACTCGTGCCGTCGTCGTGTTGCAGGAAAACCTCCGTGCCGGGTATCGCGCGACCGATGGGTAATGCGCCGCCGCGCGCGATGATCTCGCGGGTGATCCGCACCGAGGTTGCGGCGACGGTGGCTTCCGTCGGGCCATACGTGTTCCACACCTCCGCTTGCGGGAATCGGTCCAGCAACCGGCCCGCCGTGTCGGGCAGCAGCGCCTCGCCGCAGAACAGAAAACTCCGCAGCGCCGGGAGGCGTTCGGCGGCGTAGGTGCGTTCGGCGAGGCAGAGTTGCGCGAACGACGGGGTCGAGACCCACACGCTCGGGTTGGCCTCCGTCAGCGCGCGGAACAAACTCTTGAAATCCGCGACCTCGCGCCGCGTGATGCTGTAGAGCGTGCCGCCGGTCGTCAGGCTCAGGTAGAGGTCCATCACCGACAGGTCGAAGGAAAACGGGGCCTGGTTGAGGAACGTCTCGCCGCCTTCCGTCAGCGCGTGCTCGCCGAGCATCCAACCCAAAAATGCATCCAGGCAACGCACCGTGATGACGACCCCCTTCGGTTCGCCGGTGCTTCCGGAAGTGAAGATCATGTAGACGTTCGAGTCCGGCTTCAAGGGCGCGAATGCCGCGTCCGTCGGCGGCAGGTCCGCGATGTACTCCGGCGTGAGGATTAGTTGCGCGCCGGAAATCCGCTCGACCTCGTGGACGCGGTGCGACGGCAGGCTGTCGTCCACGGGGATGTACGAATGTCCGCTGCCCAATACTCCGAGAAACCCGGCGAGCATTTCTGGTTCCTTGTGTCCCAGAACGATCACCGGCGAGACGTTGCCGTGAGGCAGGCGTTCGCGGACGTGCGCCGCGACGGCGCGCGCGCGGGTCAGGAGTTCGCGGTAGGTCAGCCGCAGCGTCGGTGTGCGCCCGGGCGAGGCGGTCGCGTGCGCGACGCGGTCGGAGAAATGTTCCGACCACCGTTGCAGCCGTTCGAACAGTTGCGAAAACGCGGGGACCATGCGTCAAAAACCCTGGTAGACAAATGGCGCGGTGGCGAAATCGCCCTTTCCGTAGATCAACAAAAGCGCGGTGATGATCGCCAGGTAATACAGGAAGCAAACAACCGCGCGGGTTCGCGGACCGCCCGGCAGATGGAGAAACGACTCCAGCGAGCGAGCCGCCGGCTTCGGTACGGAGGCCGGGGTGGGGGCGCTCATTTGCTGGTGACGCGGCGTTCGATGTCGGCAGCGATCTTCGCCGGCGTGGCCCAATCCTCGCGCTCGAACTCGGCCGGCGAGATGTCGATGCCGAATTCCTCCGACAACCGTGCGATCAGCGTGACGATCCCCAGTGAATCGAGCATTCCCGTGTCGAACAGGGACAGGTCCGGCTCCGTGCGGACGCGGTCGTTCTCGGTGACTTCGGCGAGGATGTCGATGGTTTTGTCCGCCGTGGCGCTCATGGCAAAACCATTATCAACGCGCGCGGCGTGAGGCAAGCCCGTTGCGGTGTGGTGTCTTAAAACGAACGTACTTTTTTGGGTGACGCGGCAATGA
>CALMVM010000570.1:0-3780 GCA_937873255.1 uncultured Verrucomicrobiota bacterium
CGCAGGGAAAGCGGCCTGGGTGGACGTATTCGGACCTCCGCGCCCGGCTCTACCCGGCGGCCCTTGCCCGTGCGTTCCCCGACCGCGGACTTACCTATGAGGATCTGCGTCTGAGCGCGCAGACGATTGAACCAACCCCTGTTTTGGAGGATAAATGACGAAATCACCCCTGTTCGGACGGCGCATCCACATCGCTGGCAGCGTCCCCGAGGATTTGAACGTGGCTCCGACCGAAGAGGTGCAATCGGCCCGCGCGTTCGTGGCCGCTTTGGTGAGTGCCTTGATGCGCGAAGGCGCAGTCCTTGTCGTCCCAGTGGATGCCGACAAGCCCCGGCCGGGCGACGGCATGCCGCAAACCTTTGATTGGCTGATCTGGGAAACATTAGGCGGCAACTTGGCACGTCGGCCAACAGGTGCGCCGAACCCTCTAGCCGTGGCCGTCCAGCACCACAAGAGCGAAGATCAGGTGCCGACAGACAAGTGTGACCTGTGGGACAGCCTGCGGGGTTCGGAGCTGGTTTCCATCGACAACGCCTCGCACTGGAACATGAACAGCAAGCGCATGGAAATGCAGGCGCTGCGCGGCGACATCCTCGTCACGCTCGGCGGAGGCGAGGGGGTGTTGTTTCTCGCCAACCTCTACCACTTGGCGGGCAAACCGGTCATCCCGCTCAATTACGCGCTCTGCCCGGGCGACGCCGGTTCGCGTAAGTTGTTCAACCAAGCGCTTATCAGCCAGCAGACCGTCCGCTTCTTTCGCACCACGGGCCAGATGTCTCCGCACGACTGGATCAACCGAATCAATTTCTCACAGAGGCATGATGTTGCCGCCCGCGTGGGCACCTTGGTCGAACTGCTCAAATCATTGGAGCCCCCGACGGTTTTCGCCGTACGTCTGCTCAATGCCAGTGCGCCGGAGTTCGCGAGCGTAGAGGATTACTTCACCGGCGTGGTGCAGCATGTCGTCGAACAGGAATTCGGTTACACGCTGAAAGTGGTCGATGGCAAGCAGGCCAACGAATTTCCGCGCATCGACGCCGAAATTTTCAACAAACTGCATCACAGTGCCGCCGTCGTGGCAGATCTGACTGGCATGCGGCCGAACTGCCTCATTGAGCTGGGGTACGCGTTGGGAAGATCCATTCCGACGATGATGACCGCGCAGGAAGGCACAAAATTCCCCTTTGATGTCACGACGTTCGCGGGCTTGCCTTGGAATCCGACCTCGTCGCTGGATCAACGACGACAGGCGTTCCGCGAGTACTGGCTGGCAAACATCCGCCGCCCGGCTTTGGTGACCCCTGAACCACTCATTCCCTAAACTAAGATGAAGGAAGAATTTTTCATTTCGGTGGACATCGAGACATCCGGTCCGGTGCCCGGTTTGTACAGTCTCTTGAGCATCGGCGCGTGCCTAGTGGAAGATGACCAAGAGGCGTTCGAATGCCAATTAAAACCGCTATCGATGCACGCCGACCCCAAGGCGCTGGAAGTCACGGGGTTTTCCTTGGATCAACTCGCGCGCGACGGGCTTGAGCCGGCGGTGGCCATGGAGAGGTTTGCGGCGTGGGTGGATCAGGTCGCCCCGCTAACCTTCACCCCGGTATTCGTGGGGTTGAACGCGGGCTTCGACTGGTCTTTTGTCAATTACTACTTCCATTCCTACCTGGGTAAAAACCCGTTCGGGTTCGCCCCCTTGGACATCAAAGCGCTCTACATGGGAGTTGCTGGCGTTCCGTGGTCGCGCGCCAAGTCGAGTGAGATGGTCAAAACCTTGCGGGTTGAAGCGACTGGTGATCACAACGCGCTCCATGATGCGCGCTTCCAGGCAGCATTGTTTCGTTCGACGTTGAAGCTTCGCGCTGACAACCGCGAACGTTTCGGTCAAATCGCTCCCTAATGGCTTAGGACTTCGAGCGCGTCATCACCTGCCACGGCAACGTGTCCATGTGAGGCCAGCAGCTAACTACCCTTTCCAAAACACTTCTCACAGCCATGCGTTCGATTCGTGCGGATGCAGCTCATCGTAGAATTTCCCGTCGATGCCGAGCAATACCTCTCGCAGGGCTTGGCGCAAAACGTCCCTCCGCCCGAAACCTGCCCGCATTGCCAGACCCGCGCGACGCTGGAAGCGCTGGGTTACTATCAACGCAACGTCACCGGCAGCAAATCGACCGTCCTGCGGCTTTCGATCCGACGCTTTCGCTGTAATGCGTGCGGCAAAACCGCGAGCATCCTTCCCGCTTTCGCGCAACCTTACCGACTCATCCACAACTGCGTTATCCATCGCTTTTTCTGCGGCCAGAAAAATGGCGCGGACGTGATGCCTTGGCGGGCGCTTCTGCGACGATACTGGCGGAAGTTCGGTTCCTGGTTTTCACGCGCTGACCCTGTTCTGCGAAAGTCATTTGGTCATGCCACGCAGTCCCGCTCGCCCGAGCGGTGGTGGGAGGACGCAGGGACGAGCCGGTGCGGCCGAGACAGTGCCCGCCTCGTTGTCACAAAGACCTGATTAGTTCCGGTCTGGACCCGGCACCGCGAAAGCGGCGAGTCGATAAGCCGTCGAAAGAAGGCGGTGAGGCGGAGCCAGAAGGTGGCAATGGAGCTAAAAGGGAGGCAGTTGCGAAACACGCCGGATCGGCTACGGGCTGAGCCTGACGCTTTTTGTCCGCGCCTTGCGCGACCTCGGGACGGCGCGCACCGGCGCGTACTTCTCCACGGCCCTGTTTCTGGGGTGGCGCTTTCCCTCGTGCTATTGCGCGAGACGCCACTGCTGCTGTTCTGGCCTGCTTTGGTGCTGATGCTGATTGGCGTGTGGCTGCACCTGAGCGATCGGCACGAACACGCGCACGCGCACGAGTTGCTCGAACACGACCACCTGCACGTCCCCGACGAACACCACCAGCACGCGCACGGCCTCGACGATCCGGCAGGAGAGCCGCACAGCCACTGGCACCGACACGAACCGCCAGTCCACACTCATGCGCACACCCCCGACCTCCACCACTAGGAAATTTTGTCGAGCGCCCAGAGGCCGGCGGCAGCCTGTTGGATGACTCGTAAACGTCGTTCTATCGCCTCTTGATCCCAGACCGGTTTGGTCTTGTCGAAGACGAAGTCGATGATCTCTTTTTGTTGGTTGAGCAGGTTGCCTTTCCCGTAAGAGTCGAGCTTTAGTCCGAAGTCGTGGTTGCGGATGACGATGTTGTGTCCGCCAGCGATAAGCATCAGGTTGCCCAAGCAATTCATCCAGTGGCCGGAAACGATGCCGTTTTCGGGGTCGCCAGCATCTTCGTAAGGTCCGTAGCCATTGGCGACCGGCCCGCCGTCGGACGGGGTTTGGGGCGCGATGTGCTCAATGTTCTCCCGGCTGATGAGGTCCGCGTAACCCACCTTTAGAGGAGCCTGGTAACCGGTCTTCGAACAGAGATAGAGTTCGTAACGCCAGAGGATGTAGTTCGTGATGCGGCTCCCATAGAAATTGGCGTCGTCCAGCGCATCCTGCACCGCCTTGTCCGACCAATACGACCACCAGCCTTGGTGACGGAGATCGGAAACCATTCCGACCGCCAGTGCGTCCACGTAGTCCCCCTCCGGTGCCAGTTTGAGATAATGGTTGAGCCGGGCTTCGATGCGGGCGCGTCCTCCGATCAGGATGACGCGGAAGATGACGTTTTCGAGCAGGCGGGCCAGTTTCTCGATCTGCCCGTCTGATGCCCCACGCACGCGGGCACGGATGAAAAACGGGTACGCCAGCGCCATGTTGTTGAGGTAGAGGAG
>CALMVM010000570.1:3790-6700 GCA_937873255.1 uncultured Verrucomicrobiota bacterium
GTGGCGAATCGCCTCGACCGAGCTTTTCTCGATCTGCTCGACCACCCGAAACGCTTCAGCCAGGTCCGCCATGAAGCGTTTAATCCTCTCGCAAATTTCTCCCTTCGCGCCTGCAATCACATATTCTTTGATTTCCTTGACGGTGTTCTCGCTGTCGAAGCCCTTGCTTGAGGGGCAAGCGCGCCAGCAATAGAGCAGCACGTCGTCTTCCCTGGCATTCACTCGGACGATCTGCCGATAGATGGCAGAAACTTCTATCTCCAGATAGGCGAGGTGCGCCTCCATCGCCTCCGGCGAGGCGCTGTGCAGGTAAATCTGGAGCATGAAATAGGCTTTGAGCACTTCCAAGTTCGAAAGCCGTTTGCCACGGTCGTTCTGGAACGCGAAGATGCGGGCGGCGGCCTCTTTACCCTTCACGCGGTATTCGGTGCAGTCGGCGTTGAGGATTAGGTGATACCAGCGTTCGAGTTCGGTCGTGGTTTGCGGCTTGAACGCTTGCTCGAAGAGAGTCCTCGCTTCCCGGATTCGATTTTGCGATGCCGTGGTCGGGTGCAGGTGCTGGGCCGGCTGAAGGTCGATGATTTCTGTCTCGAAAAAGTTGTTGTCGTCGCTGACGGTGCTCAGCTTCTGGATACCCTTGCTGGTGTCACGCAGATAGTTGTGCACGATGTCGTCGGTATCGACGGCCACGGTCTCTCCCGCCTTTTTCCTTTCCTCCAATGTGCGGTGCAGCGCGCTGAAGAAGATGATGCAAGTAGTGAGCCGCTGTTGGCCATCGATGATGAGGAGGGTGTTGGCGGCCAGGTTGGTCGCATCCTGCTCGAACAGAAAATGTCCTAGGTAGTAACCTTTCCCGGCATCTTTGAGATCCTCGACGAACTGGAGGATTTGTTCTTTGTCCCAAGAATAAGCGCGCTGGTAAGCGGGAATCTTGAAGCGGCGGTCTTGGTCACTGAAGAGCAATCGGATCGTCGTTTCCATCGCATGGATCATCACGTTGGATACGAGGATTGTCTCGCTCAAAAGAAAAGGAGGTCCGAGCCACGACGCGGCAATCCCACCAATGGTCGTTCAATCGCTAGTCGTTGCTTCGCTAGATGATCGACTGCAAGAAAGCGCACTCATTGGAGCATTTCCCGACACCCCAGCTATAGGGGTGGTTCAACCGCCAGACGTTGCGGACACAATCGGGCAGCGTCATCGTTCCCAGCTTTCCCACCGCGATGCCGGCGAGTGATAGCGCCACCGGGGCACGCCGGATGCGGAGATGATCTTGCGAACAGGCGAGCACCACGTTGGCGGCTTGGACGGCATCGACGAACTCGGCGAGAAAGTTCCAGCACGTTTTTACCCAATGCCGACTTGCCGGCGTAACTCCGTTGGACGCGGTCGCGGACGTGCCGCCACGAAACATCGGCAGGAAATTCCACAGCAAAACCTTCTGGGCGGCGATGCCGTTGACGATCTCTTCCTCGTTTCTGTTCCACCTCCCGCGTCCAAAAAGACAATCGAAGAGGTTGCGGGTCGTCCGATCTCCGCCAGCGATGTTGCCGCCGAGCACGGCGCACGTTTCGTCCAAACCCCAGTCCCCCGTAACAACGAAACCTGAACCGTTGCCAAATTGATAATAGTCGGAGAGCACGATGACGGTACATCCGGCAGCGGCGCTCCCGATGTCTGGATTCTGGGCCGACAGCAAATGCGCGGCGAGGAAGCTGTCCACGAGCGGATCGAATAGCAGCGACAACCCTCGCGGGAGAAAGAGCGGAGGCGGCCCATCGAAACCATGCTCTTCGTGAATCCCTAATCCAACCCTTGGCGTCGCTGCCTTCCAAGCTGCCAAACCGGGAGCGGAAAAAGGGGCGGGCGGATGGCACCACTGGCTGGATTCTTGGCCGTTCGCCAAGAAGTTGTACGGCCAGTCATGGAAACTTCCGCGACCGAAGAACGTCGGATCGGCCGCGGCAGGAAGCGTCGAAATCTTCGACGCCAAGGCTCGCAACGGAGAACCGTTCGGCACCCATTGGTCGAAATCTTGCCGCTTCACGGATCGTCAACCTAACCGAGAAAAAATCGTGAGGGTAAAAGTTTTTGGGCACCGACAAGTTTTGTAAGTGTAAACCTTTGGTAACCAAAATTCTATGAATACGAATCAATACCAATTTAAGTGGCGTGAGTTGCCGAGTGGCATCGCCCAAAATATCAATTCCTCCATGCAGACCGGGACCGTCGCAACGTTCCCCGTCTTCTGCCTGCCGAGTGGCCACCAGCAAATGGAAGGGCTACAATCGGCTTTTTGCAGCGGCTACCACGCTCCAACCCCGGTCGCAAACGGGATCACCGGCGTGGGAGAACTCGTCCTCGTTCGTGAGGATGGCCCGACTTGGAAAGCCTACGACTATCCGGTCGGTTGTTCGGGCAACCAGACGTTCATCGGAGCGGAATTCAAATACTTTTCAGGACACCACCTCCCAAGCGGTGCAGCCGTTCCGCCGCAAAGCGCTTTCGGCAACGTTCCTTGGCCACCTTGATTCCAACGGCACGAATTCTCGTCCCGTCGATTCTATCCCTCCAAGCTTCCGCCGCGAGTCTATTGAGGAAGTGCACGGCTCCTCTCTGATGCGAACGCGCCAAACAGTCTGCGTTTACATTCGTCGTCCGGTCTTCCTTGTGGCAGTTTCAAGCGAGGTAGAAACCCGCGACACCAACCCAAACGATGCCGGACGATCAAAGCGTTCCCCTTGCAGGCGATCCGCAACGGCAGGCGGACGCGACCTTGCGTGCCTACCATTATCAAATCTGGCGGACCGTGCTTGCGTGGCTGCAACTGGGGGAGGAGCAACGGCTATGGGTAGAGCAAGCAGAGGATTTTGACATCACAGACCATCGCGGGGCCGCAGCGGTGCAGGT
>CALMVM010000571.1:0-3190 GCA_937873255.1 uncultured Verrucomicrobiota bacterium
GCTGGGCAGCACGGCGGCGCTGACCAGTGCCAGCGGCCAGGTGGTCGAGCAGTACGGCTACGACGTATTTGGAAGCCCCACGATCAAGAACGCCTCGGGCGCGGTGCTCGGCGGCAGCGCCTACGGTAACCGCTTTCTGTTCACCGGCCGCGAGTGGCTGGCGAACTCGGGCATGTATGATTACCGGAACCGAGTTTACTCTCCGGGGTTGGGGAGATTTTTGCAAACGGATCCAATTGGGTTTGATGCGGGGGATGTTAACCTGTATAGGTATGTGCATAACACAAGCACCAAACTTGTTGATCCATTTGGACTTGTAGAATATGCTCCAGCTACGTGTACAGAAGTAAGCAGGTGCAAAGGCCAGTGCCAATACGATTGCACCTGTCCTCCGGGTTACACTTTGGGGTTTGAGAGTACACGTGTTTCAAGGCCATGCAGCTTCGGTACACCGACTAAGACGTGCTACAGAATAGATGGTTTGGATTATGCAGTTGTGGGTGGTGCCGTAATCCTCGCTGGAGGTCTCATTTTCTTTACTGGAGGTGCTGCTGCCCCGGCCTTAGTTCTTGCTTTGTAATGCTATGAGTGAGCCTATTAGCCGAACAATTGAGGTTCACAAGCTCGTTCTCGTGAACAATGGTGGCGAGACAGTCGGACTCTTTGATGGAGGCTCGCCTGAGAGTGGACCAGCCATTACATTATTTAGTGAAGGGGGAACTATCCGATTATCCGCAGATAAGGATGGACCTAAGATTAATATTTCACGGAAAAATGGAGCAATTGCCATAGCGTTGGGAATAGACGAACACGAGGGGGTTGGGGCATCCATTTATCACACTGATGGAACTCTGGCAGGTATCATCAGATACGACAACGACAGTAAACAGATCAAAATTGCAAAACTTTGCCGAACATGAATCGCTCAGCACAAGCGGTGCGATGCGCGGTAAAGGGGTTGTTTCCAACTTTTATATCCACTGAAGCTTATGCTGCTCGAAAGTGACGCACGATTCATCAGTGTAAAAGGAATAAAAAGAAAAGAATGAAAAGGGAACAGGCGTCCTTTCCGGTCGTCCACATCGATCAAAAAAATGCCCGTTCCCTTTTCCTACCACCACGACGGGCTGGGCAGCACGGCGGCGCTGACCAGTGCCAGCGGCCAGGTGGTCGAGCAGTACAGCTACGACGTGTTCGGCCAGCCCACGATCAAGGACGCGGCGGGCACGGTGCTCGGCGGGAGCGCCTACGCCAACCGGTTTTTGTTCACCGGAAGGGAGTGGCTGGCCAGCGCGGGCGTGTACGACTACCGCCACCGGGCGTACTCGCCGGCCCTGGGGAGGTTCTTGCAGAACGATCCGATCCGGTTTGAAGGTGGTAATGTAAATATGTATGATTATGTCTCTGCTAATCCTGTAAATTATTTAGATTCTTTCGGTCTTTACATCACATATGGAACAGGCTCCGCAGCATTTTGGAACGATTACAGGAATGCTTATAATCGTCTTAACAGTACGCCGACGGGAGCAAACCTGTTACGGGCAATGGAAAATTGCAATAGTGAATACCACGTGCAACAAGCCTTGCCCGGAGATGTCGCAGAGGGGGTCGGCAATACAATGTTTTTGAGAGACGCAAGTGATGCTGTCACACTTGCCCATGAAGCCGAGCACGTCATAACGAACGTAACAGGCAACCCAGATCTTGTTCGCCGGGTTTCAGACCCCGCTGATACGCGACAGTGGGGCGGAACTGATGCAGGAGTCCATCAGCAATCTAACACTGCCGAAAGTCAAGCTACGAGAATGCAAAACATTGTTGCGCGAGAGATGATGCAAATGACGGCTCCAAGGGCCGCAGCTACATGGCCCGGCACCCATACCAGTGCATCAGGCATCTATACGTTTGAAATCGTTCATCCGTTCGGACGTTGATGACCATACAGCACAAATTTTTTCTGACGCTGCTGTTATTAGTCAATGGCGTCTACGATGCTAGTTGCCTAGAAAAACCGGCGGAGGATACCGTTCGCGAGTTGCCGTCATTTCGAAAAATTATTTCAAAGAACGAGGAAGAGCGGCGGACTCATTTACTGCAGGAAACACGCATAAAAATCTCTGCCGGGCATGATCCTGACGTTGAGGAATTAGTGCATGCCTTGAACCGTAAATTATTCCTACAAGGAAAGCGTTTTTCGTTGGCATTGCACGTGAGTAAAAAATCCGTCCCTTGGTGGAATGCTGCTCGCGCGGAAAAACTCTCGAGTTTCCATGATCTCATTGCAGAGGATCGATTCAATGGTACGATAGTCAAATACGTCACTGGCTGGGATGTCATCAAAATCATACGATCACTTGGACCTACCACGCCTATGTTTTACGATAGAAGAGTGGTTTTGTCTCCCGAGGTACAGTTAGTACCTAGATAGTAGATTTCCGCAAAAAGATGAAAAAGGGGCAGTGGTTTTTAGTAAGTGATTGGCTGTTGGTTGTATTCGTGGATGAACAGACGCAAGGCGAGTTCGTGCATGTGGTCGCACTTGGAAAAGGAGAGCGTTTTGCGCACAAAGCGGCCCAGGCGTTGGCGCAGGGTGCAGTTCCAGCGTTCGACGTGGCAGGTCTCGCCGGCACCTTTGCCGCACGAGCGATGGGTGCGCCGGGGAAAGACCTCGTCGTACGCCAGCCACCAGTCGCTGCGGGTGGCCCGGCCGCGGTAGTCCGGCGGAACGCGCTCGCGCAGGGCGCGGGCACCGTCGGCGGAGCGGTCGCCGACAAAGTACGCCACGACCTGGCGCGTTTGCCTGCAAAGTGCGATCCAGACCCGGCGCGGGTTGGCCTTGGAGCCAGCGAAACTCCAGGGTTCGTCGAGTTCCAGCACGTCGCCCGCCTCGGCGGGAAGGAGGGTGGTGCTCAGCGGCGGGAGAGCTTCGGCTTTTTTTCGTAAGCGGAACGCCGAGCGCCTCTTGACAGCACCAGTCGATTGACCGGCGGAGTCATCGATTGCGTAGGTAGAGCACCTACAGCACTTATGCTACGGCAGGTACACGCGACGATCTGGCCCACGCTTCGGGCGTGATGTTTTTGACCTGCCAGTTGGTCATCGACGGCAACCGGGTGAGCACGTCGCGCCGGTCCGCGTGTTGGTTGCTCCCCAGCCGTCGGCCGGTGTAGCTCAGGGTGGGCTCGAGGGC
>CALMVM010000571.1:3200-9367 GCA_937873255.1 uncultured Verrucomicrobiota bacterium
ATCCCACGCCGTCGGCAGCTTTCGATCAGCGTGTAAACGATGGCCCCGCGCTGGCCGGCGTCGGCCTCGCCCACGAAGAGCCAGTTCTTCTTGCCCACCGCCGTGGGACGAATGGCGTTTTCCACCCGGTTGTTGTCGATCTCGATCCGGCCGTCTTCCAACCAGACGCTGAGAGTCGGCCCCTGGCCAAGCGTGTACTCGATGGCCCGGCCAAAGAGGCTCTGCGGCAGCGGTCGGCGCACGGTCTTCAGACGCACCAGCGCCCGCCTGACCCGTTCCTGGATCGGACGGCTCTGGTGGGCACGCACGGCGGCCCACAACCGGGGACCGGCGCGGCTTTGGCGCAGTACCTTTTCGATTCGGTAGAGGTGGCTCATCTGGCGCAGCAGCCAGCCGATGAGTCGGGGAGCCTGGGCGAGCGCCTCGTGGAACTTGCGCCGGACATGCGCCCAGCAGCCCGCCAGCGTGATCCTGGCCCCGCCGAGACGAGCGTTGGCGAAGGCGGGGTACGCCTTGTACCCATCGCACTGGATGGCGCCGGTGAAGTCGGCGGGGATAACGTGTTCCAGGCACCTGGCCCCACGGCCCGTCTGCCAGTCAAAGAGCACGTCGCCACCCGGACGGGAATAGGTCCACAGGTAACCCTGGCGCGTGCTGCCGTGGCCCGGCTCCAGGTAGGCGATGGGCGTCTCGTCCACCTGCACGTAGCCGCCGCCGAGCACGCCGGTGCGGATCGCCTCGTATACCGGGCGCAGCCAATCGGCGGCCAGGCCCACCCAGCGCGCCAGGGTCTGGCGAGGCAGGTGGACCCCGTGGCGCGCACGATAGATCATCTCCTGGCGGTAAAGGGGCAGATGGTCGGCGTACTTGGCGATGAGCACCTGCGCGAGCAACCCCGCCGTGGGCAGGCCACGCTCTTGCAGGCACGGTGGCAGGGGCGCGATGAGCGGAGTAGCGTCCGCCTCTCCACGCCGCACGAACTTGCGGTGGATGAGTCGGCGGCGAAGGAAGCGGGCGGGCTCGTAGTCGAGTTGCTCGCTGATCTCCTGGCCGATGCAGCGCAAGCGGTGGGATCGACCTGCACCGGTTCGGGATCGAGCACCTCTTCGATGACGGGTAGGTGTTCCGGCAAGCGGGCCGTGCGTTCGTGCTTGGCGGGTGGACGCGGCGAGGCCAGTTCCACCTCCGGCACCGGTCCGGTCGGTGCTTCCGGCTCGGGCGTGGGCTCGTTCTCCACGCCCTGCAAGAGCATCTGCAACTGGGCCGGGTCGAGTTGCTCGCTCTGGCGGCCGAAGAGCTGGCGCACGAGCGCGTCGATCTTCTGGCGCAGCAGCGCGTTCTCACGCTCCAACCGCTCGTTGGCGGCCTGCAACTCGGCTTCGCGGGGCGTCTCGCTCAAGGCGAAGCCGATGTTAGATCAAAGCAAACCGTTCGGATAGAGATTAATGCAAAAACTTACTCCCGCTCGCACCACGGACGCAGCCGCGCCCCACGCAACTCGATGCCGTCGGTGAGCATGGCCAACGCCTCCGGAGCCAAGCGCAGCTTGACCGCCGCAGGGTCCACGCTCTTTGGCCAGGCGAAAGAACCCTCTTCCAACCGCTTGATGAGCACCCACAGTCCCGTGCCGTCCCAATACAGGATCTTCAGACGCGTCTTGCGCCGGTTGGTGAACACGAAGAGGGCACCCTGGCGTGGATCCTCGCCCAGGCGTTCGCTCACCAGCGCATGCAGACCGTTAAAGCTCTTGCGAAGATCGCACGGCTCCAGGGCGATGAAGACCTGCAGCCCGCCCATAAAACTCAGCATGGACGTGTGGCGGTGGTCAGCGCCTTGAGCAACTCAGCGGCGAGCACCGCTTGCCGCGCATCACGCACTTCCCGGCGTGCTCCGCCGGGCAGATGAATGCACAACGTCCCAGCCTCGTTGACGGCGGCCGGCTCGACCACCGCTTCCATCAACCGCAACGTCCCCGCCGGGGTGGACGGCAGCGCCTTGGCCGCCGGTGGGTACTGCTTGCGCGCCTTCCGGCGCTTCTGTATCCACGACGCGAACGTCTGGTAGTTGATGCCCACCGCCTTGGCGAACGCTTGGCCGCTGGTGCCGCCCCGCTCGAACTCGTCGAGCAGCGCCTCCCGCCTCGCTTTTTTGATCCGCACCCGACCGAGCGCATCGGTCTGCAACACTTCGTCCGGCAGAGTCATAGATGTCATAGCACCTATGCCTACAGCACTTATGACTCCGACAGATAGAGGCGGTCGGCGTTACACTTACGATCAGCGAACACCAAGTGCTCGGACTGATCCTGAGTGGCGGGCAGGAAGGCGACGCGCCCGTGAGCGAGGAAATGCTCGCCGAAGAGCTTGCCCGCCCGGAGATCAAAGCCGTGGGAGCGGATCGTGCCTACGACAGCGACACGATCCGCCGAATGATCAAGGCGGCGGGCAAGGAAGCCGTGATCCCGCCACGCTCCAACCGGGTCAATCCGCCACACTACGACAAGGATAAGTACAAGGAGCGCAACAAAGCTGAGCGGCTTCTCTGCAAGCTCACGGGCTACCGCGCCGTGGCCACCCGCTACGACAAACTGGCCTCCATGTTCCTGGGCGACGTGTTGGCAACCCTGCTCGCCGTGAGCCTCAAATGTATTGTGAACGCAACCTAGCGCCATTCACGCCCGCCCCCTTATTTATTCGATCTTCTTGCCAGTTTTAAGATCAATCTTTATCTTTCGAAAGTCGGGTTTTTCAAGTGGTCCACCATCCCAAACCGTGAGTTCCAAAGTTCTGTCCTTGGAATTGATTTTGCCACTAAAAAACCACAGATATGAACTGGCCGTATTTGGTATCCTTGCAAGTTCTTTAGGATTAAAGATATCCATGATCCTCAGCGCTACGGTCTTGTTCCCTTCGCCATCGTAAACTACCACCGCCGTCTTAGCGTCTAGATTTTCAGAGGAGTCGTTGATTGTCACCACAAAACTGCCGTCGTCGGCAACCAGCACACCTAGGGGCGAGAAGTCATTTTCAAGAGATGCAGTCCACACCGGAATATAATGTGGAGAAACGAAGTTTATGACTTTTTGCCTGTCGATTTTGAAGAGCACTCCAGTACAAGGGCGCGTTTTTTTGTCACCCATGAACACCGCAGACTGCATCAAAAACAGGTAACTGTTGTCCGCAGAGGAATACACCACCTGTGTCGGAGGATGGAGAGTATCGGCGAAGTTATTGCCCGCTGCAAGGATCAGCAAGCAAAGAACTTGGGTAAGTCTTTTCATCATACTATTTTGCTCCGCCCATGGGATAAGGTACGGGTCGATTGCCGTAGGTATCTGCAACGCCGCCTCCAAACTCCGAAGACATTATGTTGGCACCTCGGACAGCGCGAGACTCTTTTCCCGACGCATCCCAAGCTGGATAAGCTCCTTGCGTACCCCATCCCAAAGGGTCTGGGACCAAGGTTTGTCCAACAGCTATCCCAGATGTATACTCAAGAGCATGGTAGAATTCGTGGGGAATTAGAAGTCTGTCTCCAAGTCCGTTAGTAGTATCCAAAACCACCTCTACTCTACCATTCTCTCTAAAGGTTAAACCCGGCAGAGCGGCGCCCGTCAAACTAGTACCGTCAGGCAAGATAACCGAAGGCCCGACGTTAACCTCACTGCTGCAGTTTTCAAGGGCATCAAGCAGTTGCCGACCTCTTGCCGATCTCCGCATGTCGGCGTAACTCCTACGGTAATTATCCCAGAAACGCTGGTTCCCTCCACCTCGGTAGGTGATATAAAGTCCCATCGGATCAGTTCGCAAAGTGGGGGCATTTCCTACGTAGCGATATAAATTGATATCCGCCCCCTTGAAATTGATGGGATCGGTTTGTAAAAATCTCCCCAGGGCCGGCGAGTACGCCCGGTGGCGGTAGTCGTACACGCCCGCGCTGGCCAGCCACTCTCTTCCGGTGAACAGGAACCGGTTGGCGTACGCACTGCCGCCGCCCAGCACCGTGCCCGCTGCATCCCTGACCGTGGGCTGGCCGTACACGTCGTAGCCGTACCGCTCGACCACCTGGCCGCCCGTGTTGGTCAAGGCTACCGTGCTGCCCAGCCCGTCGTGGTGGTAGCAGTAAAAAGGGGACAGGCATTTTTTCGGTCGAGGTGAATGATGGAAGATGTGTATCCCCTTTTATTCTCCTTTTCACATGCCTACTCACCGCCCCCCCTTTTCTTGTAATATCTTATGGGGATCGTCAGCCATAGGGCAGCAAATGCCGCAACTAAAGCCCGGATCAAGGTATCGTGGATTTGTGCACGCAGAGCCATTAAACTCCCAAACATACAAATTGCTAGGACCGTGAAAACAAACCTAAATGATTTCATAATCAATTATTTGTTGGACAATGATCTGAACACTCGGATGCAGCGGCCGCTAAGCCTGCTAGGCATACAAACGCACCTGGTCCGCTAGTGGGACATAAAGCCCCGCCGGCAGCCGCAGCTGCCCAGCAGGCAGCGCGACACGCATTATTTTGTTCATTACGAGGAATACAGTTCCAAAAGTCCCTAAACATATTTCTGGCTTCACTCATCGGTCTGGTAAAACCCGGCTCCTGATAATGATCTAATCCTTGCGGATCAGTGTTGCTGATTGGATTATTAACGCAGTATTCATATATGTTCATACTGTGCCCTTTAAATCTAACTGGATCGGTCTGCAAGAACCTGCCCAGCGTTGGCGAATATATCCGGTGGCGGTAGTCGTACACGCCCGCGCTGGCCAGCCACTCTCTTCCGGTGAACAGGAACCGGTTGGCGTACGCACTGCCGCCGCCCAGCACCGTGCCCGCTGCATCCCTGACCGTGGGCTGGCCGTACACATCGTAGCTGTACTGCTCGACCACTTGGCCGCCCGCGTTGGTCAACGCCGCCGTACTGCCCAGCCCGTCGTGCTGGTAGTACACCGTGCCGCTGGCAACCGTGCATGCCAGCAACTCGTCGGTTGCCGCCCCGTGCACGTAGCGCGCCGTCCGTGCGCCCGCCGCGCTGCCGTACTCGGCCACCAGGTTCCAGCCGTCGTAGTAGAACGCGGCCATGCTCGGCGCGAAGTTGCTGCCCGCCGGCGTGTAGAGCCAGCGCACGCACCGGTTGCGCGCGTCGTAGCCCAACTGCATCTCCAGCCCGGGACTGCCCCCGCTGGCTGGCCCGTGCACGCCCACCAAGCGGTTCTGCGCGTCGTAGCTGTAGGTCATCCCCCCCGGGCCGGTTGTCAGGTTGCCGTTGGCGTCGTAGGAGAGCGAGGCCGCCCCCGCCACCGTGTACTCGTTGAGCGCGTTGGCCGCGTAGCCGCTTGTCACCCCGTCCTGCGTGACGCCCGTGCGGTTGCCCACCGCGTCGTAGACGTAGCCCTGCTTGTGCTGCGCGCCGCTCGGGTTGGTGGCCGGGTCGGTGGCCCCGTACTGCACGGCTTTGAGCTGGTCGGTCCCGTCGTACTGGTACGCGTCGCCCAAGCCGCTGGCATAGGTCACGCTGGTGCGGTCGTTGACGTTGTTGTAGTTGTAGGCAAAGGAGGCCAGGGTCGCGCCCCCGCCCTGGTGGACCAGGGAGGTCAGCCGGTTGGCGTCGTCGTAGGCGTAGGTGACCGCCGTGCCGTTCTCCAAGCTCTTGGCCACCCGGTTGCCCGCCAAGTCGTAGGTATAGGTGGCCAGGGGCGGCGGCCCGCTCAGGCTGATGTTTTGCAACTGGTTGCGCGTCGTGTAGGCGTAGGCGACCTGCGTGCCGTCCGGGTTGGTGAGCTGCGCGCGGTTGCCGTCGGCGTCGTACGTGTAGGCCAGCGTCTGGGCCCCGGGATCGCCCCCCGGGTTCTGCGTCTCGCTGGCGAGCTGGCCCGCGTCGTCGTAGGCGTAGGACAGCGCGCTGACGCCGTTGTTCATGGTCAGCACCCGGCCCCCCGCGTCGTAGCTGGTGGTCACCTCGGGCGTCAGCCCGTCGTTCCACGCGGCATCGGTCACGCGGTTGCGCGCGTCGTGGGCGTAGGTCCTCACCTGCCCGGCGCGCGCGGTGTACGTGGCCACGTTGCCGGCGGCATCGTAGCTCCAGTCCTCGTGACTGTTGTTGGGGTAGCTCATGCGCGTCTTGCGGTTGCGCGGATCGTAGGTAAAGCCGTAGGCGTTGT
>CALMVM010000572.1:0-7631 GCA_937873255.1 uncultured Verrucomicrobiota bacterium
CGGCATTGGTGCGCTCGTCTGCCGGACGGATTGCGTCGGGGTGACCGGCGCGGTCGGTTTTTGCTGGGTGGTTCCGGCGGGCCGGGAGGAACGCGTCCCGCTCGCGCCGCCCGTCTTGAGCGAAGACCGCGTGGTCGAGCCGGGCTGGCGCATCGTCCCAACCGTCCCGGTGTCGCCGTCGTTGACGCCCTCCGTGCGCTGCAGCGATTGGAGCACGCCGAGACAATTTTCCCCTCCCGGCATCTCGTCCACGATGCACCCACTCAAGATCCAGTTCCCCTCCTCGGACAACCCCGAGGTGCGGATGTATGAACCCCGGTTGACCCGCGCGGCGAACTTCACCTGCATGCCCGCGACCAAGCGGTAGAGCAGACTGCCGAACTCGACCCTCGGACTCCCGATGGACTGCGCGCTAAGCGTCATCGAGATGTCCTGCGCGGCCTCGTCTTCGAGCAGGATCGGCGTCAGGCGGATGTGGAACGGCGGCCACTGCCGGAGGTTGGCGGTCAGCAGCGTCTCCGCATCCGGGAATTCCGCGCTGCCGTCGGCGGGTTGGAGGAAGATTTCGTCGGGCGCGAGCCGCACGCCGGTCAATCCCGCCGCCGCCGCGAAATCGACCCCGGCCGCCACCTGGCGCAACGGCGGGAGCGCCTCGGCGAACGGCAGCGAGCCGCGGCTTTTGACGATGTTTTGCAAACTGACGCCCACGTTCCATTCGCGCACGAGCACCTCGGCGTCGTCGAACGTCTCCAGGCCGTAGACCTGGGCAATCGCGGGGTGCGAGCAACGCGCGACCTGCCCGACGGCGGCGCGCAATTTCCCCAGGCGCTCGGGATTCTCCCGCAACGCGTCGTCGAGCACCGTCACCGACAGCGGCACGCCGTCGCCCGCGCGGTTCGCACGGTAGATGTTGCCGATGGAGCTGCGGCCGTACTTCTCGGCGATGACGTATTTATCCGCCAGCCGGCTCGGAACCGGGGCCGGGGCCGAGGCGGGCTCGAAGGCCAACGTCGCGGCCGGATCGCTTTCCTCGATTTCCGTCGGCGGCGCCTGGCCCGACACGGACGGGGCGGGATCGTCGGACAGGATCGCCGCGAGGACTTCCGTGGCGCTGGCGAAGCGGTTCGCCTTGTCCTTTTCCAGCAACTTCTGCATGACGTACCGCAGCTTGGGCGTCAGCGTCGGCGCGAGCACGGGCAGGTAGGATTCGGCGCTCAGGCGCTTGGCCATGATGACGGCGGTCGAGCCGGTCTCCGGGGCTGCGCCCTTGAGCAGGTACCAGAGCGTCATGCCCAGGGAGAACAGGTCGCTGCGCGCGTCCAGTTCCTCCTCCATGACCTGTTCCGGACTGGCAAAAAGCGGGGTGAAGAAGTTCTGGCCGTCGAGCGTGAGCGAGGCCATGCGCTCGTTGTCCTGGATGAGCGGCTTGACCAGGCCGAAATCGACGAGCTTGAGCACCAGCGAATCGCTCTTGTCGGCGAGCATGATGTTCGCCGGCTTCACGTCGCGGTGGATAAAGCCCCGGCCGTGCGAGCATTCGAGCGCCTCGGCGAGTTGACGGGCCAGCAAGAGGATGGTCCCCGGATCGAGCGGGCCGGTGCGTTTGACCAGTTCTTCGAGGCTGCCGCCCTCGCAATACTCCATCGCGTAGTAGAGCGTGTTGTTGGCCTCGCCGAAGTCGATGACCTGCGCGATGTGCGGGTGGCGCAGGCCGTGGACGACGCGCGCCTCGCGCAGGAAACGCTCCTTCGCGTTGCTGTCGTGCGCGAACTTCTCGCTGATGACCTTCAGAGCGACGATCTCGTCGAGAAAGACGTGCCGGGCCTTGTACGTTTTGCCAAACGATCCGCCGCCGAGGAGTTCCGGCGCGCCGTCCGCCCGGGCAAGCACCTCGAAATTTCCATACCGAAACGACGCCTCGTTCTCGCTCATTTGCAGGGGGTGATATTCAACCTCGAACCTGTTGCAGGGCAAGGACAATTGCGGCGCGGGCGACGACGACGTGCGGACGACGCACGCGGCGTCGGAGCCGATCCCGGACGCCCGCACTTACCGCCGGGCGATATTTGCTGTAAGATACCGCTTCCGCCCGGCGGGAACACCGCCTCTCCAACCCGCCCATCCGCCATGAATTTACAAGCCGACCCCGGCGAACTGCTCGAACGCATCCGCCGCGAGGCGCGACGCCACCAGCAGGACGTCCCTTCGCCCGCCGCACCGGCATCCTACGGAGACGCCGAATCCTCGCCGCTGCCGGCGGCCCCCGTGTTTGCGATGCCGCCGCCGGGAGGGTTTTCCTGCGAAAGCCTCCTGGCGCAGACCGCCTCGATGGTCGAGCGGGCGCGGGGCAAGACCACCGTGCGCAAATCGGTGCCGAAGATCCTGCGCGCGTTCTGGCGCAACCAGGGCGGTTACAACGACATCATGCTGGAGGCGTTGGAACGCCTGCGCAAAGCCAACGGGCTGCTCGCGGCGGAGAACATCCAACTGCGCGGCCACGTCCACCGGCAAACCGAGTGGATGGAGGCCGCCGGCCGGGTCATCGCGGGATTGGAATCGCGCATCGACGCGCTCGAACGCCAGACCCCGGACCCGCAAGAGTAGGATCGCAGCCGCGCGAGGGAGAAAGGTCTTGCCGAGCCGCGCAAAAAAGTATTGTACCTGTACGCCGCCGCCGGGAGCGCGCTAGCGCCCCACCCCGGGCGACCCCATGCACATCGTCATCGCCACCACGCAGGTTCCCTTTGTCCAAGGGGGCGCGGAAGTCCACGCGCGCAACCTGCAACAGGCGCTCATGGCCGCCGGCCACGCGGCGGAGATCGTGGCGGTGCCCTTCAAATGGTATCCGCCCGAGCGAATCCTGGACACGATGCTGGCATGCCGTTTGTTGGACCTGACCGAGGCGAACGGACGCCGAATCGACCGCGTCATCGGCCTGAAGTTTCCCGCTTACCTCATCCCGCACCCGGACAAGGTACTCTGGATTCTGCACCAGCACCGACAGGCTTACGAACAATGGGACGGCCCGCTCAGCGACATGGTCCACTACGGCAACGGACGCGAGGTGCGCGACGCGATCCGGCTGGCCGATACCCGGCTCATTCCCGAGGCGCGCGCGGTGTACACCAACTCGGAAAATGTCTCGCGCCGTCTCAAGGGCTATTGCGGGCTGGCATCCACCCCGCTCTATCACCCGCCGTCGAACCCGGACGGCTTTTACTGCGAGGAGGCCGAACCGTATTTTTTCTTCCCCAGCCGCATCAACGCCTCCAAGCGCCAGCTTCTCGCCGTCAAGGCGCTCGCGTTGGCCGGGGGTGATGCCAAGCTCGTCTTCTGCGGCGAGAGCGAGGACGATACGTACTACGAGAAACTCCAGAACGAGATCAAGGATTCGCGCCTGCAAAAACGGGTGCGTTTCCACGGCCGGGTCAGCGAGAAGGAGAAACTCCAACTCTACGCACATTGCCTGGGGGTGATCTACCCGCCGTTCGACGAGGACTACGGCTATGTGACCCTCGAAGCAATGCTTTCGTCAAAGCCGGTCATCACCTGCACTGATTCGGGCGGACCGCTGGAATTCATCCGCGATGGCGAGAGCGGCTGCGTAGTCGAGCCCACGCCGGAGGCGCTGGCCGGGGCGATGGCGCTCCTGCGGTGGAACTACGCCAGCGCGGCCGCCCTCGGCCGGGCGGGTCGGCAGGAGTACCTGCGCAAAAAAATCACCTGGGAAAACGTGGTCGAAAGACTGCTCGCCTGAGATGAAAATCGCCTGGTTCTCGCCGCGCGTGCCCGAGCATTCGGAGATCGCCAAGAACACCGAGCGTCTGGAGGCGGAATTACAGCGCCGTTTCGACGTGCGTTATTTCTCGGAGCAGCCCACTGGGTTCCGCGAACCGGCCGCCGACCGCCATTTCCCCGCGACGGTCGGCCACACTCCGACGGAGTTACTACTTGCTCTCAACGAGGTCGACCTGCCGATCTATAACCTCGGCAACCACCCGGCGTTCTTCGCCAAGACGTGGTTCCTGAGTCAGAGCAAGCCGGGCATCGTGGTCCTCCACGACCTGAAGCTGCACCATTTCTTCGAGGGCATCTACCGCGAGCGCCTGCACGACGAACGGCAGTACCTCGCGTTCATGGAAGAATACCACGGCGCGCCCGGGTTGGAGGCGGGCCGGCTGTATTGGAAACAACAGATTTTCATCGACTTCATGGCCGAGTATTTCCCGATGACCGCGTGGGGCGTGCGCAATGCCCTGGCGGTTGTTGTCCACACCCGACCGACCCTGGAAGCGGTCGAACGCGAGACCGGCCTGCCCACGCTGCTCAACGCACTGCCGTACATCGCGCAGACGCCCGGCGGACCCGCCTCGCCGCCGGACGGGAGCGGGTCTTTCGGTCCGGAGCGTCCGGTGCGGGTGGCGATCTTCGGCTACCTGAACGTCAACCGTCGCGTCATCGAGTTTTTCCATGCCCTCGCCGCGATGCCTGAACGCGCGTGTTTCGAGGTCCATCTGTACGGGACGCTGCTGCAACGGTACGAGGACGACGTCAAGCGCGACGTGGCGGCCCTCGGGCTGCGGGAACAGGTCCGTTTTCACGGCTACGTCACGGAGGAGGCCCTCGACGCGGGCCTGGGCGACTGCGACCTCGCCGTGAACCTGCGTTTTCCGACGATGGGCGAGGCGTCGGCCAGCCAGCTGCGTATCTGGAATCATGCGCTGCCGAGCCTTGTCACGCGGATCGACGGATACGCGTCGATGCCGGAGGACGCGGTCAGCTTCGTGCGGCCCGAACACGAGCGGCAGGACATCCAGGATGGTCTGCGCGATTTCCTCCTCCGGCCCGAGTTTTACCGCCGCAAGGGCGAGCGGGGCCGGGAGATTCTCCTCGAACAGCACCGCCCCTCGACCTACGTCGAACGCCTCGCGGCGCTTTGCGAACACCTGCCGACGTTGCGCTCGCGCAATGTCCGCGTCGGCATGGCCGACCGCGTGGGACACGCCATCTCGACCTGGTCGCACCTGGCATCCACCTCCGGGATCGAGCAGACGTATAGCGACCGGATCGCGGCGATGTTCTGAACCGGACGGCCTTCAAATGCCGGCCGGGCCGGGTTTCTCGCCGGGCCGGGCATCCGCGTCCATCCGGGTGACCGAACCTCTGCTGACAATCCCTTCGTCCCCGCTCCGGATCCCGGTAGCACCTCGAAAAATGCCGCTCTCCTCAAATCCTGATTCCCCCGCATCCGCTGCTTCCGCTGCCCTGACGGTTTTGCTCGTCGATGACCACGAGGACACGAACCGTTCCCTGGTCCTCCTCCTCGGCCGGCGCGGCTACAAGGTCCAGTCCGCGACCAGTCTCGCGGAAGCGAGGGTAAGCTGCGGCCTGGAAACCTTCGATGTGCTCGTGTGCGACATGAATCTCCCGGACGGCAGCGGCCTGGATCTGCTCGCCCAGTTGGCTGACCGCGCGCCGCGTCTCGGAGGAATCATCGTGAGCGGTTACAACACCGAGGAAGATGTCGCACGCAGCCTCGCCGCCGGTTACAAGGCGCATCTCGGCAAGCCCGTCGAACTCGACAAGCTCGACGCCGCCATCAAGCGACTCGGGCGCTGAAGTCACGCCGGCAAACCGGCTAGCATCGCGCCGAACTCTTCCAGTTCCGGCACGCCGGCCACGACCTCGCGCAACGAAGCCAGCGCGGGCGGAACGTGCCCCAGGAATGCCTCCCGGCCCTTCACGAGCCCCAAGAATCCGTATGCTCCGAGCGCCTGCATGAGACGCTGCACGGCACACAATCGATAGATTTCGTCGAACTCCGCGCGGGTTTCCCCCAGGTCGCTGCGGCGGCCGAGCCCGAGATAGAAATCCACCATTTCGGCGCGTTCACTGGCCGTCAGCCGCACGTACGGATCGTACAGCAACGAGGCGAGGTCGTAGTGCGCCAGCCCCGGCCGCAGTCCCTGGAAATCGATGAGGTGCGCGTGTTCCTCGTGGATAAGGATATTCTGGGACTGGAAGTCGCGGTGGACGAGCACCCGGGGCCACGCCGATAGCTTCTCGGAAATCCGCTCCCAGACCGGCGCCGCCGCCAGATGCGCGACCTTGTCCGGGTCGTGCAAATTCTCGAAGTAACGGCCGAGGCAGTTCTCGAAGAAATACTTCTGTTCCCAGCGGTACAACGCGGCGTTGAACTCGATCTGCAACGTGAACGGAAACTTCGCCAACCCCTCCCAGCCCCGTTCGTGCAGGCGGCAGACCTCTTCCAGGGCCGACTGGTAATACGGACGGCGGACCGCCCAGGGTTCGTCCCGGTAGCTCCACAGGTCGCGTTCGCCGAGGTCTTCCATCCAGATCAACCCCTCGGCCTCGTCGTGAAAATAAATCTTCGGCGCGCGGACTCCGAGCGCGTCGAACACCTCCGCAATCCGCACGTAATGACGGTTTTCCTCCCGCTGGTCGTTGTACTTGACCAGGATGAGCGACTGATGCTCCAGCCGGACGCGGTAGAACTTGCGTTCCGACCCCCCTTTCTCAATCGGGACGATATCGACCGCGTCGTCGGACGGGGTGGCGAACCGGACGCGGGTCTGCCGGATGAGCGAATCTTGGGAGAGCAAGGCGGGGACGGTGGGTTTCAGAAAACGTGGTCGGAAGCGGTGCCGTCCGCGACCTGGGAAGTGCGGACGATACATTGGTTGAGCCGCGCGCCGGAAGAGATTTCCGCGCCCGGCCACAAAATCGTGTTCTCCAGGATCGCACCTTCCCCCACCCGTGCGTTTTTGCCGACGACGCAAGCGCCGGTCAGCCGGGCGTCCGGTGCGATCCGGGCGGAAGGATGAATCCAATCGCGCCAGCCAGGATCGGACGCCCCGTACCTCGGGAAAAGCCCGGCTTCCGGTTGATCGGAGGCGAGTTCCAAATGGGCGCGGAGATATTCTTCGCGGGTGCCGAGATCGCGCCATCGGCCAGCGTCCGCCAGCGCGCCGCCGAGTTTTTCGCCGCGACGGATCATGTCCAGAAAGATGGGGATAACAGAGACCGGTTCGCCGGCCGGGATGCGGTCGAGGAAGGCGGGTTCGATCAGATAGCCGCAACTCAGCGCGAACTCATGCGGCAGACCGGTGCTGAGGCGGTTGCGAATGTCGAGCACTCGCCCGGTGTCCGCGTCCCAGGCGATGTGCTTCGGCCCGTCGCCCGAACGCAGGATCAGCGTGACCTCGTTGCCCGCCTCCCGGTGCCGCGCAAGAGCCGAAGCGAGCGGCAAATCCGTGAGGATGTCGCCGTTGTAGACCATCAGCGTCCCGGCATCCGGCACAAGCAGATCGGCGATGTTTTTGATACCTCCGGCGCTGTCCAGAAGGACAGGCTCGTGGCGGAACCGCAAAGGCCGGCCCCGGTATTCGCCGGTGGGAAACGCGTCATGGTACGCATCGGCGCAGTGGTGCGTGTTGACGATGAATTCCTCCACCCCGAGATCGGCGATGAGGTGGTCGAACGCGAACGTGATCAGCGGTTTCAGCCCCACCGGGATCAGCGGTTTTGGGAGGTGCTCGGTCAATGGCCGCAGCCGCGTGCCCAGCCCGGCGGCCAGCAGGACAGCAGTTGTTGTCATGCAACGATGGGTA